>JAKAVH010000079.1 GCA_021827545.1 Thermoplasmata archaeon | reverse complement strand
GGGGAACCTCCACGAGCGCCCGTGGGCCCGGGGCGTCCCGGTCCCCCTCGAACCCGTGGTCGGCGAGCACACGATGGGCCGCGACGAGGCCGGCGCGCACGGCGTAGGCGCGCGGCAGGAGAACGGACGAGCGGACGAGAACCTCGCCCCGGTGCGCGGGCCAGGGTACGGAAACCCGATCTCCCGACGACGTTCGGCGGAAGACGAACTCGGGGGTCGATGCCCCCGGGCCCCAGCCGGCGTCGACCGCCACCGGCTCCTCGCGTCGGGGGATCGGGGGGCCCCGCACCAGGACCGAGCGATGGTCCCGTGCCCACGCCTCAACGGCCTCGAGGGCCCGTTGCTGGGCCGTGACCGTGCGCTCCCGGTCGGACTCGGTCCCCCCACGACCGGGGTCGCGGCCCTCGAGGAGGACCGTCGGGATGCCGTACCGGAGCGCGATGCCGTTGCGGGCGTCGACGACGTGCTGGGTGCCCGGACGGGACCTACCCGAGGGGCGGAAGAGCGTGTAGCGACCGCTCCGGTACCCCGCCCGGGCGAGCGAGGTCCCGAGAGCCGAGTACAGCTCCTCGACCTCCGGGACCCCGAGCGACGTGCGGACCGCGGGATGTGTGGGGGTGCCCACCTGCACGTCGGGGTCGATCTCCCAGCCCCGCGCGAGGAGGTGGCGTCGTCGCGCTGGGTAGTTGTGGACGTCCACCACGAGGTGCGGCCGGTAGGCTCGAAGGAAGCGGTGGAGGGTCCGCGTCTCCGGATTCTCGAGGAGGAGGTGGTCGCGGTTGAGGTCGTTCCCGAGCGCGTTGCGGCGAGTGTGGCGGGCCGCGCCGTCCGGGTTGAGGGAAGGGATCGCGGCGATCCCTACGTCCGCGTCGGCCTCGGGGGCCCGGGTCCCTGCCGCGCGTCCTCCCCACCAGCGACGGACCGCCTCGCTTCCCCACGGCTCGTCGCCGTGCTGGCCGCCGATCGCCGCGATCCGTAGCTCGGCCGACCGACCCCCGAGGACCCACGCCTCGATTGACCGGCCCTCTGGGGTACGGCCGAGGACCTCCCGGCGGACCTCGCGGGCAGGGCCGGCGGGGGCCGAAGCCGGTTCGGGTCGCGTCGGTTGCGGCGCGTGCACGAGCGGCGCGTTCATGTTACGAGACCCCCGCCGCGAGGGGAGGGATCGGAAGCGGCCGCACCGGTACCTCGGGGGAGAGGGCCGGACGGGTCCGATCCGAGACCGCCCCCCGGTCCATGGAGATGACCTCGTCCGCGACGGTGAGGAGCTGGTCGAGGTGGTGGGCTACGAGCACGATCGTCATGCGACCCTTGAGACCGGCGAGAACGTGCACGAGCTGGGCCTCGGACTCGTCGTCGAGCGCCGAGTTCGGCTCGTCGAGGAGCAGGATCCGCGGCCGGCGGAGGAGCGCTCGGGCGATCGCGAGCCGCTGGGCCTCCCCCCCGGAAAGCTGGCGGGCCCCGGAGCCGACCGGGGTCGAGAAACCGAGGGGCAGCTTCCGAACGAACTCGAGACTCCCGGATTCCCGTGCGGCGCGCTCCACGTCGGCGTCGCTCGCTCCCGCGCGGCCGAACCGGATGTTGTCGGCAATCGTCCCGGTGAAGACCACCGGGTTCTGGGGAACCGTGGCGATCTGGTCCCGCACGCTGAGGAGGCGGACCTGCCGCAGCTCCTGGCCGTCGATCAGGATGCGACCCTCGGTCGGGTCGTACAGCCGGGCGATCAGTTTGAGGAGCGTGCTCTTGCCCGACCCGTTCCCCCCCACGATCGCCGTCAAGCGGCCCGGCAAGAGGTCAACGTCCACGTTGGCGAACAGCCGCCGGGCGTCGTACCCGAAGCCGACCCCGCGGACCTCGATGCGACCGGCGGTGACGCGCAGCGGCGGAAGCCGGGGGTCGTCCCGCAGGTCGGTCGGCGCGTCAAGGATCTCCCGGATCCGCTCGAAGGCGACCAGTCCCTGCTGGTAGGCGCTGACGACGGTCGTGAACTGCTGCATCGGCCGGTCGAGCAGGACCACGTAGGCGGTGATCGCGACGAGCGCCCCGATCGTCAGGGTACCGTTCAGCACTTGGACGCCGCCGATCGCCCACGCGATCGCGACGCCGAGGGAGGTCAGCGTCCAGGTCGCCCCGTTGATAAGGCCGGTGTAGCGGCGGACCTTGATCTGGTCGGCCGCCAGCTGGTCGGCCCGACGGGCGACGATCCCAAAAGCGGTCTCTTCGGCGCGCGAGCTCTGGATCGTCTCGATGCCGTCGAGGTGCTCCTTGACGACCTGGGTCAAGAGACCCTTCGACGAACGCGCCGTGCGGCTCGCGACCCGGAGCTTCCGCTGGAGTCGACGGGAGACCTCCCACTGGATCGGGAGGAGGGCGACCGCGCTCAGGGCGACCCAAGGGTCGAGGAAGACGAGGAGAACGACCGGGTACGCGACCTTGAGGACGTTCTGCACGGTCGAGAAGAAGACCTGCGTCACGAACGTCCGGGTCGAATCTGCATCCGTGATCACCCGGCTGAGGAGCTCGCCGGAACCGTGCCGGTGGTGGAGCTCGAGGGGGCTGTGGTTGAGCGCGTGGGCGAGCTGCTTGCGTTGCTCCCTCGCGAAGATCCTCCCGAGCTCTTGGCTCGAGGCCGCCTGGAGGTAGGCGCTCGCCCCGTAGCCGACCGCGACCAGGACGAGCCCGACGATCGCGAACCAGAAGATCGTGGTCGGGCCCTGGAACGTGAGGACGCCGTAGAACGACGCGGGCTGGCCGACGAGCCCGTTCACGAGCATGCCGACCAGCATCGGTAGCTGCATCGGGACGACCACGAAGACGACCGACCAGAGCATCGCTTGGGCGAAGACGCCCCGGAATCGGGCGAGCTCCCGGAAGATGTAGCCCGCCAGTCGGGGGGACGGGGCGGAGTCGTTCGACGCCGGGCTCATACGCTGGCCCCGCTCACGATCGCACCCGAACGCCCCCGGACCGCCTCGGTTCCCACCGTCCGGCCTAGGAGCGAACGGCCAGCCGGTCGGCCCGGCCGTCGGCCGGGTCGAGCAGGCTCTCGCCGGTCGATACCCCCGGGATCGAGAGACGGGAGAGCACGTGCATCGCGAGCGCCGGGTCCCCGCCGGTCGAGGGGAAGACCGGCACGTGGCTGAGCTCGCGGAACTCGCGGACCGACAGCGGGGCGGACGTCAGGGCTCCCGAGACGGCGAGGAGCGGATAACCGAGCCGCCCCAGCCGCTCGCTCGCCGCGAGGGCGGAGAGCGGGCCATCCGCCGCGAGCACGACCCCGGACACGTGACTGCCGAAGAGCGGGTCGCTCAGCATCATCGCCGTCTCCCGCTCGAGGATCCCATCGGCGATCTCCATCACCATGAGGTCGGGCCGTCCGCGAGCGCTCGCGGCGAGGATCGTCGTCCAGAGCGCCGAGATCTCGGCGGGGTCCGCGAGGTACGTGGACGGGAAGCCGTAGTCGCTGAAGTCGATGACCGACGCGGCCGAGGCGGCCCGCATCTCGTCCGAGTCGCGGTTCGATACGCTCCCCGTGAGCTTGCCCGCCGCGACGCGCAGCCCCTGCTCGGAGAGGTCGTGGATGATCTGCGAGACGACCGTGGTCTTCCCGGCGTTCATGCCGGTCCCGACGACGATGAGAACGGGACAGTCGAGCGAAAGCGGGGCGCGCTCGGGGACGAAGAGCCGTCGCTTGGTGTTCGCGCGACCGCCGGCCGCGTCGACGGCGAAGCCGACGAGGGAGAGCGTCGTCGACCGGCCCATGTCCCGATGGCTCGAACGGACGGTCCCGACCATCGCCGCGGCGGTCAGGAGAGCGACCTCCCCGACCCCGTCGACCTCGGCCTCGAAGCCGTCGGTCGCGTACCGGTTCCCGAAGACCCCGACCAGGAGGTCGCCCGGGTAGATACGCAGCTTCCGGCCGTCCCGCACGACGATCGAGCTGTGGTAGCCGATCCGTTCGACGCGGAAGACCGCGACGTCGCCCGGCTCCGGAGGTTCGGGCGCCGACACGGTCTCGAGCGCGAGGGACGATTCGGGGATGGCGCGCAGGGCCCAGCCCCACTTCGCGTTGGCCGGTATAGCCCGGGGCGTCGCGCGTGCCTCGGCGGACCCCGACACGTCGGCCCGGGCCGACGGGGCGCGGGCGACAGATCCGACCGAGGCCGAAGCGAGGGGGGATCGGTCGAAGGCGGGTTCGGGTCGGTTGATCGACAATGCGGCATTCGTCAGCGGTATCATCGGGGTCGTCATGGTCATCCTCCCCGTGGGGAATCAGGGGGGTATCGGTTTTGGTGCGGGACGGAGACTGGTTGGTGCGCAACCCGCTGGCTGCGGAGATTGCACCAACTCCCCGGCTCCGCCGTGTCGGTCGGTGCCTCCCGGCGGACGAGCCGGGGCGCGAGGCCGCGGCGCGCCGGGGGCGACCCGTCCCGGGACCCTAAGGAAGATCCCGAACGGCGGCGGGAGGAGCGGCCCTCCCGTGCGCGACCGGGCACGCGGGGACGCCGTCCGGATCGACGCACCCGCGCTCTCGAGCATTTCATATAGTCGGAGTACGATATGTCAATCGTCAGACAAAGAAAGGTGTATTGTCTGACGAACATGGTCGACACGTCGGAGCGGGTCACGGTCCGTATCCCGCAGGAGCTGCTCGAGAAGCTGCGGCATCTCCAGCAGGCGAAGGGCACCCCCACGATCTCCGACACAATCCGGGAAGGCCTCGAGCAGTACCTCGCGCTGAACCTCCCACCCCAGAACATCCGCAAGGTCGTGGTCGAGCTCTCCCGGCAGGACAACAATCGGCTCGAGGAGTTCGTGCGCGAGGGCAACTCGGTGAGCGTCGACGACGCGGTCCGCTCGGCGGTACGCGAGTACATCCGCAGTCGGATCGAACAGTTCGGCCCGCCGGCCCGGACCCACCGACGGGAAGGGGATCCGCTCACCGCCGAAGGGTCCCCTCCGCCCTAGGCGGTGGGGACGATGTCGTACGGGACCGAGACCCCGGAATCGTGGGCCGCGCTCGCGGTCACGCCGGGGATCGCCGTTGTCGGTCTCGGGGGCGCCGGCAGCGAAGCCGTCCACGACCTGGTCGGGCTCGGCATCCCGGGCGTCCGCTCGCTCGCGGTCAACACCGATGCGAAGCACCTCGTGCGGATGGGGGTCGACGAGAAGATCCTCCTCGGGCATCGCGAGCTGAAGGGCCGAGGGAGCGGAGGCGACCGCGCGAGCGTCCTCCGCGCGGCCGAGGAGGCGAAGGAGGAACTCCTGCGCCGCCTCGCCCCCTTCGAGATCGTCTTCCTGCTCGCTGGGCTCGGCGGCGGAACGGGCAGCGCGCTCCTCCCGTTCCTCTCGCGCGAGCTTCGGGCGACGGAGACCCTGCCGATCCCCGTCATCTTCCTTCCGTTCCAGGTCGAGCTCGAGTCGAACCCGAACCGTCGGGGGAACGTCGAAGCGACGGTCGACGACCTGGAGGAGATGGGCGGGCTCCTCCTCGCGCTCGCGAACGAGAAGCTGCGCCGATTCGAGCGGCTGCCGATCCACCGCGTCTTCCAGGTCCGCAACGCCTACCTCCACTCGCTGGTCACGAGCCTGCTCGACATGGTCGAGAACCCGTCGCAGCTCAACGTCGACCTCGCGAGCTTGAAGAACCACCTGCGGGAGGCCGGCCTTTCGACGCTCGTGGTCGGCGAGTACCACATCTCCGAGCCCGAACGGCTCGTCCAGCAGGCGCTCGCGGAGTCGCTCCTCGACTACCACCTGCCCGAACGGCCCAGCGCCCTCGTCCACCTGGACGGCGGCTCGAACCTCACGCTCCGGACGCTCGACCGGGTGCTGCGGACGATGCGACGGTCGCTCGGCGACCCCGAGCGGCTCGTCTTCGGAACGCGCGTGCGGCCGGAACCGCGCGAGGTCGTGCACCTGACGGCCGTCGTCGGCGGCCTGAAGGCCCACACCGTGCGCGACGCCGTCGGGGTCCCGTCCGCGCGAGCGGAACCCGAGGTGGCGCGCTAGCTCGACGTCCGGGGGCCGGGACGGGCGGAGCGCCACTCGCGGCGGTCGAACTCGAGCTGGACCGCATCGACGACCTGGCTCGTGCGCAGCGACCGTGGTCCGACCGACACCCGGGCGACCCCGCTCGCATCCAGCACCGTCACCTCCTCGGGGGTCGGGTCGTACGGGTCCGACACGACCGCCGAGAACTCGGTGCGCCCGGGCGCCCACTCGCCGAGCGGCCCGCCCGACTCGGTCAACCAGAAGGCGTCCGGGCGCGCCAGGAACGCCCGCAGGTCCTCCGGGGGATCGGCCGGAGCCACCGTGAGCCCGGGCGACGACTCGAACGGGCGGGAGAAGCCGATCGACCGCACGAGCGCGTTCTTGAGGAGCGCCGCCGTCGACCGCTCGTCCGGGTTGAGGTAGCGCAACCGGTGGCCGATGAGGTCGATCCGGCGGGCGAGCGGAGACGGCTCGGCGACCAGGAGGACCGTCACCTCGGTCTCCCGACGCAGGTCGTTCGAGAGCGTGAACGCGGTCGAGACCGCGCGAGCGACCTCGTCCATCCGGCCCGCGCCGCCGGCGAGGTCGTTCAGTGTGAAGGCGCCCGAGACCGGGACGCGATGCGCGAGGAGCAGGAACCGCCGCATCGGCCCCCCACGCGCGGCGGCGGTTAAGGGTTCGGCGACCCCCCGGGCGGGGGCGGGTTCGTGGGGGAAACGGGCCGGGTCGCCGGGAGGACGAGGGGGACCCGGAGGCTATCGCCCCTCGGCCCGCCCCTCAGTCGAAGGCGGGCTCGCGGCGGCGCGCCTCCCACCCTGCCCAGCCGTACCGGGGCCAAAAGGGGTCGGCGAGGTCCGGGCGCGTTAGAGCCCGTCGGCGCGGCGTCGCGGCCGGGCCGGAGCGGGCGGTTCGGGCGCCGTGGTCGGGTTCTGGCGGCGTTCGAGCCAGATCTCGTCGCCGAGCTCGTGGTAGACCGCGTGCGCGGCGAGGCCGGTACCGTGCTCGCCGTGCGGAAGCCGGAACCCACCCGAGCGGTGGGAGTTCGAGGAGTAGACGATCTCCTGCTCGCCCGCGGCCGCCATCGCGGCGCTCTCCTCGCGGGCCAGGTCGAAGATCCGATCCTTGCGGAACATCCAGTAATGGATCCTCCACTCGCGTCCGTCGTAGAGCGTGGTCTCGTCCCGCTCGGTCTCGAGGATCCCCGTGTCCTCGAGCATGTAAAACGTGTCGCGGTCGTCCGGCTCGAGGACGTTGTCGATGATCCGCTGGTTGAACCCGAAGAAATTGAGGACGTGCGCCGCGATCGACCGGGCGTCCTCCGGCCGCATCCCCTCGTGGCCGACCGACCGACGGATCGCCTTCGCGAGCGAGTCGAAATCGACCGGTCCCGCCACCTCCGCGAGAGCGGCGTCGGTCGGGATTCCCGCGCGGGTCAACCGCACGTCGTCCTCCGAGCGCAACGGCACCGGATTACGGAGCGTGTAGGGGCGATTGGCCGAGCCCTTCGAGCTCTCCCGGTCGGAGCTACGCATGCGCAAAACTATCCGTTCGGTCGGTATAAATACCTTCGGCAAACCCCAGGCCCCGTAGACCCGTTCCGGGGGACCAAATACCCCCCTTAAAGGAGCACCCTCCGCCCCCGCCCGACCCTCTGCAGCGCCTCGACCGCCGGCCGCCACTCCTCCTCCTCGATACGGTACTCGAGCTCGGCGAGGGCGCCGAGCTCCCGGGCGAACGGCACGAGGGATTTTGCGAGGTAGGTGTGCGCGAACGGGGTCCCGGACGGTCCGCTCCACCGTTTCCCCGACTCGACGACCGAGCGGTACTCGTAGTACTCGGGGGCCGGAACGAGCCAGAGGACCGCGTCGTCCGTCCCCCGCAGGCGCGCGCCGCGGGAGTAGACCTGGAGCCCCAAGTGGTGGACGACCGGCGCCGGCAGCGTGAAGAGGTGTCGGTCCCCCGGGCGGGCGGAAGCGATGAGACGGTTGCGCACCGCCTCGACGGCGAGCGCCTCGCGCGCGGGATGGGAGGCGATCACGCGGCAGAACCCCGGCCCGCGGGCGAGGAAGGAGACCGTCCGGCTCGCCTCGCGGTGGGAACCGTCCTCGGGGCGATACCCTATCAGCTCCGCCACCTCGTGCGGCAACTGCATCGTGAGCCACGTCGGGTGGGTGGCCCGGACGACCACGTACTCCATCGGGCACCGGTTCGACGGCGCGGGCGCTATAAGAATCCTGTGCGGGCCGGGGCGCACCGTTCACGCCCGGGGCGAGAGCCGCCCCAGCGCGTCCACGACGTCGCGAAAGTCGGTGGTCGAGATCGCGATGTCGGCGGCCGCGCGGACGGCCGCCGAGGAGGAGTTGAGCGCGACGCCCCCGCCGACGAGCGGGAACAGCTCCGCGTCCGACGGGCCGTCCCCAACGTGCGCGACCGCCGAGGGCGGCACGGCCGCGCGCGCGACGAGCCCCGCGAGTCCCCGGCGCTTGTCGACCCCCACCCGACCCACTGGGCCGATCGGCCCCCTCCCGATCGGAGGCGTCGGGGTCCCCTCGGCGTCGTCGAAACCGAAGGTCGCCCGATACCAGTCGGTCACGTAGGTCGGGTTGTGGGTAAGGAGGGCCGTCCGGCACCCGAGCGCGCGGAGGCGAGCGACGCCCGCCCCGATCCCGTCGAGCTTCGGCGTGCGGGAGAGGACCTCCTCCACCTCGGAGAGGGTGCGGCCCCGGGCGAGGTCGATAAGCCGGGCGACGTAGCCGTTCCGATCGAGCTCGTCCGCGCGGAACCTCCGGTCGATGCCTTCGTACTCCGGGACCCTCCCGAAGGCCATGGCGATCTCCCGCCAGCCGTGGACGCGCGTGAGGGTCCCGTCGATATCTACGGTAACGAGCCGCCAGGGGAACGTCGACCCCGAGGCGCTCACGAGCGGCTGCCGACCCCCATCAGGATCCCCCCGACCCAGAGGGCGGCGATCCCCACCGCGGCCACCGGGAGGACGGTCGCGAGGGGGCCCGGCGCCGTGGGGAAGAGGATCGCGAGCAGGAAGAGCCCGACGAGCGTCAGGGCCAGCCCGAGGGAGATCTTCGCGGTCTTCGATAGGCCCCGTCGGCGCGGCCGGCCGGGAGGGGAGGTACGGGTCGTGGCCATCGGTGCGGCCACGCGACGCCAGGAAGATAACCGTAGCTGCGGCCGGGTCTACCCCGGTCCTCGCCGCGCGCGCCCCCCTCCTAGAAGTCGGGCGGCGGGATCCACGCCTCGAGCGGGGCATTCGCCGATTCCTCGTCGGCCCTCCGGCGCTCCGCCGGTATCGAGCGCACGAACGGCTTCGAACCGATCGGGGCGAGGAACGTCGTCACGAGACCGACCCCCGCGACCACCGTGTAGATCGTGCGGGAGAAGATCCCCTGGTCGAGCAGGATGACCGCCATCGCGAGCTCGACCGCTCCCCGGCTCGAGACGAGGAAGCCGGCGCACAGCGACTCGTCCCGGGTCCAGCCGAGCCCGCGGGCGATCAGGCTCCCCGTCGCGACCTTCGAAAGGAACGCGAACCCCCCGAGCACCGCGAAGACGAGCAGAGTGGCGGGCGAGGCGGCGAGGCTCCTCAGATCCATCCCGAAGCCGACGAGGGCGAAGAAGAGCGGGATGAAGAACCCCCAGGTGACCGCCTCGAAGACGAGGCTGATCGTTCGGTGCTGACGGCGCCCCGCGCTCTCGGGGGTGACGAGGATCCCGGCGTAGAACGCCCCGACGAGGAACGTGAGCCCGAGGAACTGGGAGTAGAGGGCCGCGCCGAGCGCGACCACCATCAGCACCGCGAACCCCGCTTCGGGGATTCGCCAGGTCTCTCGGAACCTCTCGACCATCCGTCCCCAGACCCGGACCCGCCGGAGGCTCACGAGGGCCATGTGGACGAGGAGGACCGACGCGAGGAACAGCGCGACCGTGACGACCGCCGTCACAACGGCGAGGAGCGGGCTCCCGATGTTCCCCTGGACCCTCAGCAGTACCGCGAAGACCGTCACCGCGGCGAGCTCGTTCACGAGCGAGGTGTTCATGAGGACCGTGCCGAACCGGCTCCGGAACAGCCCGAACTCGCGGAGCATGATCGCGAGCACGGGAAGCGCGGTGATCGAGATCGTCAGCGAGACGAACAGCGCGGTCAGGATCGAGAGTCCCGGGTAGAGGAGGTGTACGACCAGGGTACCGGTCAGGAACGGCACCACGAAGATCGCGATCCCCAAAAGCGCGGCCGGCCCGCCGGTCGAGCGGATCTGCTGGGGCGTCACCGCGAGCCCGGCGGTCATGAGGATGAAGAACGTCGCGAGGAACTGGAGCCCCGAGAACGGCGTGGCGAGGCTCGAGAACCCGAGCAACGATCCGAGGAACGTCGGGCCGATCACGATCCCGACCAGAAGCTGGCCGACCAGGGCTGCCTGGCCGAGCCGGCTGAAGAGCTCCCCGACCAGGACCGCGCAGGCGACCAGGAGGAAGAGCCCCACGAGGAAGAGGGTCGTGCTGTCCACCGGTCCGATCCGGACGGTGCCGAGCGGGTCGGCCGGGTCTCGCGGCCGGTCGGTGGCCGGGCCCCGCCCCCGAGCCGTCGGTTTCGGGGCGTCGCCCCGGGATAACTAGGTTCCGGTCGAGCGGTCGCACCCTTCGGGCCACGGGGGCGCGTAAATAGGGGCCATGCCCCTCGGGAGAGGCGTGGTGCGACGGGTTCGGGAACCACGTCCGACCCCGGCCGACCGGAGCCGAGCGGTCGGCGAGCGGAAGACCCGGGCCGTCGAGGAACCGCTCGACGTCCGGTTGAGGACGCGCGAGGTCTACCCCATCCTCGAGGTCCGCAATCCGCTCCACGGGACCGCGTACTGGGTCCTCCTGCCCGAGTTCCCCGCGGCCGGGTCGGCCCTGTGTACCTGCACGGACTTCGCCCGCCGCGGCCTTGGGACATGCAAGCACATCGAGGCGGGATTCGCCTGGTTCGGCGAGCACCCGGACGCCTCGCCGCTCCTCCCGTCCCGGCGCGGGGGGGTCCGCTCCGCGACCGTCTGGAAGGAGATCGACCGGAGGATCTCCGAAGGCTCCCGGGCGGGGATGCCCGAGAGCGAGCGGGTCCGCCGCGCCGGCGCCGTCCTCTTCGAGCGCCGGCGGGGCGAGCCCGACCCGTAGAGAGGCAGGAAGAGGTTCCGAAAGGACCGCTCGCGGTCCCGCGGGCCTAGGTCGACATCCCGGGGGCGCTCTTCAACGCCCGGATCTTGTAGTACTCGGGGTCGACGATGACCTCGCCGTTGATCCCCATCGTCTCGATCGTCTTGAGCGGTGCGCCCGCCGACTTCTTGGCGGCCTGCCAGTCCGGGATCGGGATCGAGAACTTCTTCTCGACCTCGGTCCGGTAGATCGGGCCCGAGTTGTACGAGCAGAACGGGATGACGCGCCCGTCCGGGACGGCGTAGTGGATGTCGCAGCGCATCAGCCGCTGGATGTCGTAGTCGTACGCGTCCTGGAAGTGCATGTTCCCGATGTAGAGCGTCCGCCACGTGAACTTCGCGACGGCCTCCTTGTTGCCCTCGGTGAAGATCGACGCGATCACGCGGACCGCGTTCTTCTCGTTCAGGCCCTCCGGGGCCTTCGAGAAGTCGAAGTACTTCGCGACGTCGTGCATCAATCGGGCCCCCGCGACGGCCGTGCGGACACGGGCGAACCGGGCGTCCCGGTACTTCTCGATCATCGACTCGACGTTCTCGAAGAACCCGTCGACGTCCATGAACCGCGGCAGCGGGGTGATCTTCTGTCCGTCCTTCGAGATAAAGGCGAACGTGGCGCATCCGCAGCCGGGGTGGGTCGTCAGGGTCATCTTCTCCTCGCCGTGGATGATCGAGACGAGCTCACTGATCGGCGCGACCGACGGCACGGGGAAGAAGTCGGACTTCTCGAACGGCCCTTCCGTGCAGAGGATCCGGACGAGGTCGGACTGCGTGAACCGTATC
>JAKAVH010000099.1 GCA_021827545.1 Thermoplasmata archaeon | reverse complement strand
TTTGAAGCAGCGGGGGGGAAGGGAAGCCGACGCCGCTCCCGACCGGAGGTCATCCGGATCATCCCCGCCGGGACCCGGAAGGGGCCGGTCGGGCGTGCTAGACCTTCGCAATCGGCCCGGCGGAACCTAAGTGCGGGATTCTCCCTAGGACGACCTCTTCGCAGCCGTGAGCGCACCCGCGATCCCCCCGCTTCCGCCGCCCCACACTCGGGTCGGGGTCGGCGGGGTGCTGCTGCGGGACGGTCGGGCGCTCGTCAACCGAGCGGTATATCGGTCCCGTTTCACGATCCCGAGCGGCTACGTGGAAGCCGGCGAAAGCCTTGGGGAGGCCCTCCGGCGCGAGTTCGAGGAAGAGACGGGGATCGTCCCGCGGGTCGGCCGGCTGCTCCTCGCCCGGCACAAGGTCGTCGTGGAGGCGGAGAGCGATGTGTACTTCGCGTTCGCCGTGGAACGCGTCTCCGGCGAGCCCGAGGCCCGCCCTCCCGAGATCGCGGAGGTCCGCGAGGTGCCCCTCGCAGAGGTTCGCACGGCGGACTGGATCTCCGAGCTTTCCCGGCTCGCGATCGGCATCGCTGCGGCGCCGGACGAGGGATGGCCCCGTTCTTCGTGGAAGGGCGGGGAGGTTCCCGGTCTCGCCGTCGAGGCGTACCACCCCCTTTCCCGGGTCTAACGCCGACCTTTTCCGAAGGGGTTCTCCTCCTGCGAGCCCCATCGCGCGCGGGGAGGTTCCTCGCCGGATCACTTCCGATAGACGTCGATCCAAGCCTCGGGGAGGCGTCCCCGGACGGCCGGTCGCGGCGCCGGGTCCCGACGGAGGAGCTCCCACCGATGACGGCGCATCGCTGCCGCCAGGATGAACGGGGACCAGATCGCGTGCGTGAAGTCGACCGACCAGCCGCCCGAGGTCGGCCGGGCCCGGATACGGATCTCTCCCTCTTCGAGGTCCACGGACCGGGTGCGGTGGACGACCGGCCCGCGCTTGTGACGCTCGACGTACGGCCCCCGGCGCCGGGTGCGGTTCCAGAACATCCCCACCACGTCCCGATATTCGATGAGAAACCGAGCCCCCGGCACCAGGTGGGACTCGCAGCGGTCGAGCGCGGCCTCCCGCCGGCCGAGGTCGAGATGGCCGAGGGCGTTTCCGAGCAGGGTGAGCGTGTCGAACCGACCGGTGAGGCGAATGCGCGCGATGTCGCTCTTCACGAATCGGAGGCACCGGCCGCTCGACCGGGCGAACTGACGGGCCGAGCGGGTCATGTCGGGGTTCGCATCGACCCCGACGTACGCCGCGCCGGTTCCGGCAAGGACGGCGCCGAGGACCCCGCCCCCGCAGGCGAGGTCGAGGATCCGGTGCCCGAAGTACCGACGGTAGCGGAGGTACAAGCGCTCGATCTCCGCGAGCCGTTCGGGGTGGTCCGGCCGGTACCTTCGGAAGTCCTCGGCCGTCCGGTAGTAATGCCGGAGCTCGGGGCCTATGTACCGCCCTGAGACAGCGCCCGCTCTAAGAACGCTCGGCCCCGGCCCCACCGTCCCTGGGCCGCGGAGGACCCGATCGCTCGTCCGGGGAAGCCTCAAGGTGCACGGCCGCTCTCCGCTGACCGATGCCGCCCCGGATCCACGGTGTGGCGTCGTTGCTCGACGCGTCGAGCTCCGCGCGGGTCCGGGCGCTGTGGGCTCTCGCCGAGCGGGAGTTCGGGCTTCGGGGCGTTCAGGCGATGCCGTACCCGCACTTCAGCTACCATCTCGCGGCCGGCTACGACCGCCCGGCGCTCGATATCTCACTCACGGCCCTTGCGCGATCTCTCGCTCCGTTCAGTGTGCTCACCAGGGGCCTCGCTCTCTTTGACAATGCCGGGCCCGTCCTCTACGTGGCCGTTGACCGGGACCCCGTGCTCGCCGAGGTCCACCGGAAGGTCTGGGAGGTCAGCGAGCGCCACGCTCGTGGGCTCGAGAGCCCGACGGCCTCGTCCGAGTACTATCGTCCCGAGAACTGGGTCCCCCACATCACGCTCGCCCACGGAGAAGAGCGGAACGCCCACCCGCTGGCCCCGGAAACGGTCCGCGCGTTGTGGGCCGCGTTCGAGTCTCAGCCGCTCGAATGGACCGTGCGGATCGACAGCCTCTCGGTCGTGGTCGATGACGGAGAGGTCCAGCGGCCGGTGCGGACGATCCCGCTCGCGTAGGACTCGGGCCCGCAACCTCGGTTGCTTGCGGCAACCCCACGGGGGCGGTCCGATCAGCCGTGGAGGTAGTCGTGGGCTCCCTGGAGGAGGAAGCGGACGTCCGAGGCGAGCGAGATGAACCGGAATCCGAGGTCGATCGCGGCCCGCTTCTCCTCCGCGGTCACGACGAGCGTGCCGGGGATCTTCCCGTGGCGCTCGGTCGCCTCGACCACTCGTCGCATCGCGTCCCGGACCTGGGGGTGGCTCCGCTCATCGAGCAAGCCGAGGTTCAGCGTCAAGTCCTGGGGTCCCACAAAGATCAGGTCGACCCCCTCCACGGCGGCGATCGCGTCGACGTTCTCGAGCGCCTCTTTCGTCTCGATCTGGACTCCGACGAGCGTCTCCCGGTTCGCGTTCCTAAGGTACCCTCCGAGCTCCCGTCCGTAGCGCGACGCGGAGGCCGCCGCCGCACCGCGCACTCCCTGCGGTGGGTACTTCGCGTACGCGACCGAAGCCCGGGCCGGCTCGACCGAGTTCACGAGCGGGACGAGGATCCCGTACGCCCCGGCGTCGAGGGCCTGCTTGATGAGGTACTGATCGACGTTGCCGACCCGCACGAAGGGCACCGGGCCGCCCGCCGGGAGCATCGCGACCATCGCCGCCAGCGTCTCGGGGTTCACGGGCGCGTGCTCGGTGTCGATCATGAACCACTCGAACCCGAGGTCCCTGAGCGCGTCCAACGCGATGGGCGACGAGGACGAGATCCAGGTACCGAACGCCCGCTCCTTCGAGCCGAGAAGGCGGTGCTTGAGTGGGTTCTGCATGCTCCCCGACCGAGGGCCCGGGGGCGGTCCGCTCAGATAACGTTGGGCCCCGCGCCCCCGGCGTTCCGGTTCCCCGCCGAAACCGAGCCCGGCGCTCCGCACGCCGCCGACCGCGATTTGTCCCCGCGGCTTGGGACCGGCCGATCGACGATCCTAGCGATTTTGCCGTCGCGGTCCCTTCAACCCGCCTCTGGGGTCTCTCGCCAGAAGGCCGGGAGCCCGGGCCCGAGCGCGACCCGAAGATTCACTAGGGTTCGTTTTCCCGGACCTGTGCCCCGCCAGGCGCGGGGATAGGGAGAGATGATGCGGGTCGTCGGTGGTGCGGTTCCGATGACGGGGTCCCGCCCCCTGCCCTTTCCCGAATCGCTTTGCCACCGATGCGCCGCTCCGCCGAAGTACGTCCGAACCTCCACGAGCGTCTACATCCTCTGTCCGCTGCGCCCCGAGCGGTATCCCCGGCAGCCCGTGCTGCAGTGCGAACTGTTCCGTCCGGCCCCGCCGGACGGAGATCCGACCTGAACGGGTACGCTGGACCGGCCCGGTGAGCCCCCGGGAACGGAGCGCACCTTGAAGGACGCCGCGGGCGTCGGGGTCCTCGGCGATGGACGCGCATCCCACCGACCATCTGGCGAACGAGCGCACCTTCCTGGCCTGGATTCGGACCTCGGTCACGATCATGGCGTTCGGGTTCGTCGTTGCCCGGTTCGGCCTGCTCCTCCGCGAGCTCTCCGGCTCGTCCACCTCCGCGCCACCGACCCCGCTCTCCCAGGCGACCGGTGTGCTCCTGGTGCTCGCGGGCTCGGCGATCCTCATCGTCGCGTTCCTGCGATTCCTCGGGACCCGGTCGGACCTCGAGAAGGGTCAGTTTCGGTCCCGCGCCGGTCTCGAGTGGGTCCTGACGATCATCATGGTCCTCGTCGGCGTGGGGCTGGCGGCGTACCTGCTCTTCACCGGCTGAACCGGCCGTCGCTTCGATCGACGGTGTCTTGGCCGAGGGAGGTGTCGGACCTGCGAGCTTCTCCTGCTCGGCAGAGCTCCGCTCCGTCGCAAGGATTGACAAGCCTCGCGTGTTCTCCGAACCCGTGAGCACCGCGACCGACGTCGGCTTTGGCCTTGCGACGGCGGGGGCGTACGGCACCTCGGATTACCTCGCGAAGACGGCCACCGATCGCATCGGCTTCGTGCCGACCCTGCTGTACCTGGAGTTGCTCGGCACCCCATTTCTCGCGGTGCTCGCATGGGTCCTCGAGCGAGGGCAGCCGATCGCTCTCGGCGAACCCCTGGTCCTCCTGCTCGTCCTTTCGACCGTTCTGGTGGTCGGCACGTTCAACCTCTTCCGGTCGTTCGAGTTCGGCCAGCTCTCGATCGTCTCTCCCCTGGCGAGCGGATACCCCGCCCTGATCGTCCTGCTCTCGCTCATCGTGCTGGGTGAGCGGCTCACCTTGGGTGCCGGGGTCGGGGTGGTGCTGACCATCCTCGGGATGGTCCTCGTCACCCAAGCGAAGACCGCCCCAGGCGCTTCCCGCCGGCCGAAGAACCCCCGGCTGGGACTCCTTTCGGCGATGGCGGCCTTCGTGGCGTTCGCGGTCTTCTACTTCGGCCTCAAGTTCGTGGTCGGCCCGATCCCGCCGATCACTACCGCGGCGATCTCGCGTGGAGTGGGGGCCGTAAGCGTGCTGGGGTACCTCGCGGTGGCCCGGTCGTTCCCCCTTCCGCCTCGAAACCTGTGGCCCCGCTTGGTCAGCGTCGCAGTGCTCGACAGCGCCGCGAACGTGTTCTACAACTACGGCTTGGTCTTCACTCATTCGCTCGCGGTCCTGGGAACGCTCAGTGGCCTGTTCAGCGCGGTGACCGTCGCGTGGGCCGTCGCGTTCCTGGGCGAACGCCTGACCCGCGTGCAGTGGGCCGGCGTGGCGTCGATCTTCCTTGGGGTGGCGCTCCTCTCGATAGGATGACGGAAGTGTGACGCGGACGCTTCGGCGGACCCGGCGACCTCGGATCTGCAAGCGGTGGGGAAACCACCACTACGCACGCACGAGGAGCGTCACGCTACCTTCCGATGGGTCGGTCCAGGAGATCCCGACCGCGCCGTCGCTGGAGTACCACGTGTGCGACCCACCACAGGCCGCACAGCCGGTTGACGTTTCGTCGACCGTCCCCGACGGCTCCGTCACGAGAATCGAGACCCCCTGCACTCCCGAGTACGCCCCCGGTAGAATAGCCGGCCACCAGAGCCGGAAGGACGCCCCGTCGAAATGGACCAGCTCCGGATTCGACGAATTCGCGGTTGACGGGACATTCACCTCGACGTACCAGTAGACAACACCCTGAGGACTGAGTGTCAGGTAGGATCCGCCGACGACGGCCATCCCGACGAGAACACCGCACGCTAGGGAGAGGATCGCGAGATTCCGTAGTCGGCGAGGCCCCACGGAAGGTTCGACGGTCACGGTTCAGTCCATGGGCCGAAGAGCCTTGAGCATGCCTCGAGGCGCCGGTCCTCCAATGGCTCTGCGCGGAGGTCCACCGGGAGGGTCAGAGGGGGAGAAGGGGGCCGGTGTACGTGCCGACCACGTCGGCCGGAACGCAGGGTCTGGATCCCGGCAGGAAGCACCGAACTCCTACACTCCCCCACTCGAGACGAACGAGCCGCTACCTCGGGTGCCGTTCGATTGGTAGGCGACCTGTCTCGCGGAACAGCTCACGACGAAGAAGTACGTCCACCCCCCGGCGGGCCAGTGGAGTGTCGCGGTCGTTCCCGAGGTGGTCGCGATCCCCGCAGAGATCGGTTCGAGATCATAGATTCAGTAGTTGGTCACCGGTCGGCGTGAAAATCTAGCCGGGCCGTTCCGTTTGTCCGACGGAGGCCTTGCCAGTGGAACTCCGGGGTTGAAGCGGGAAACGTCGCGGTCGCGCGACTGCTATGAACGCTCGCCGCGACGGCAGCCGCGAGGCTGCGGGGAAGCCAACGCCCAGGTCCCTCAAGAACGCATCGACCCACCCTCACCGACCTCGGGAACCTCTCACCCCCTCCAAGGTCCGTCAGCGCCTCGAGGAGAAGCTCATCACCCTGCTGCTCGCCGCTCTCCGCGATCCCTTCCCCGAGAGGACGGTCCGAGACACTGTTCGCTACCTGCTCAAGGCGACCGCCACGCAAGGCTCCCTCCACTCCGCACGGTCTACGGGTCGTCGGGGCCGTTCCGACCGTCAGATGCGTCGGGTCCTCTCGGCCATCGACCCCGGAAAGCTTCAGCGCCTCCTCACCTTCGCCTTCCGTCGCCAGAATTTCGGGAAGAGATGTCACCAGAGTTTCGGGAACCGACAGCGCCATCTCCTCAAGTCCCAGGCGAAGCGAGGGACCAATCGTTTCCACGGCTACTCCACCCTCTACCTCGCCAGCTACGGACGGCGGTTCACCGTCTCGTTCCGGCCGGTCCGGGATCGTAAGCACTTGGTGAGGCTGCTCGAGCTCCACCTTCGCGATGCGAAGGCGCTGGGGTTGGAGGTCGGCGGCCTTCTCCTCGACCGGGAGTACTACGGCTTCGAGATCCTCGAGTTCCTTCTCCGACGGGGGATTCCGTTCCTCATGCCGGTCCGAGCGGGCCGCTCGATGATGGCCCGATGGACGAAGGAGCACGGTCGGAAGTCGTTCTACACCACCCACACCCTTCGAGCATCGGAGGGCCGATCGCTCACCGTCCCGATCCACGTGGTGAAGCGCTACAAGAAGGGCCGACGGGACGAGCATGGGTTGGAGGTGCTCCCGTACGTCATCGGCAACTTTCACCGCCGCTCGCCCGAGCGGACGCGGGAAATGTACCGGTCTCGTTTCGGGATCGAATGCGCGTTCCGGCTCGGGGAGGCCGCGAGGCCCCGGACCACGAGCCACAACGCCACGATCCGGATGCTCTACATGGCCGTGGCTCTCTTCGTCGAGAACGAATGGACGGTGCTGAAACTCATCCATGTCTCGGAGCGGAGGAAGGGTCGGCGCGGGTTCGTAGTACGTGAGGAACTGCTTCGGTTCGACCATCTCCTTGAGCTGCTGCTCAAGGGACTTCGACGCGTGCTGGGCGAGGTGGATCGGGTGAGGGCCAAGGGGCGACCCCCTCGATGGGTCGAACTCGCGCTCGAGGTGATTCGATGACAGCCGCCGGGGGTACCGGCTCGTCAGACAGGCGCACGCCAAGCCACGGGTTCTACGAGGGGTCGTGACCAACTACTGATTTTGTACAAAACTACACTCTCGGCGGGATCGGATGGGCCACGCAGATCGGGGCGATCTGTTCGCCGGGTCCCTTTTCAGCACTTCGCGCTCACCCAAGGGGTCCGTTCTCCGTCAGCAAATCGGCCGAGGGTATGAGTGCGACATGCCGGACTCCTCTCGGACCAGCTCATCTCAGGTCGAAGCTTTCGAACGGGATTGCTACAACAGCGGTTTCACCTGAGGTCAGGTCCTCTCCCATGGCGAAGAGGAACCCACTCGACGCCGCAGTCTCTTGCGCAAGTACCGCAAGGTGGTTGCCCACTACTGCGGTATCGTTATGCAACGTCGTTGAGCCTGGGACCGTGAGGAAGAACCCCGGCTGGGCGACGAGCACTCCCGTCGAGAGGTTCCACTCGGGAGCCATGATGCCCACATAGCCCCCCAACACAACGGCCTGGTCCGCGGCAGCCTCGGGAGGCAAGAGGGCAGAGAGATTGACCCAGCTTCGGTCGGTTGGATGATACGCCAACAGGATTGGTCCGTCCGAGTAGAGCTCGAAGGACGGTGAGAACTGCAAGATCGTGGCGCCCCCGGTGAAATACACCCACCCGCCGGACACGACCACGGAGAATATCGAGGTGATGTAGTCCGATGGCTGAGTCACCGTCGGGCTGAAAACGGTGAGCGTATCCGTCCTCAGTTCAATCGCCCCATAGAACGCGAACGCACCCCCGGACACCGGCGTGATCGCACCCCCGATGTAGAGTTGGCTGCCGAAAGCGGCGACGGAGTTCACTCCCGCACCCGCCGGAAGTAGCGAGCTGAAGTCGCTCTGGACTTGGAAAGTATCGTCAGACAACGCCAGCAAGGCCCCGGGACTGCCGACGAAGACCTGGTCCCGGACCGAATCGAGGACGGTCCACGCTTCAGGTTCGGGCAGGGATAGGACCGTGGCGATTGGTGGACCATGCCCCGAGATGGTCTGGAACGACGACACACCGCTCGAGATGTTGAAGATCGAAACAAGGAACCGATGGTCGGCCCAAGCGATGCCGGAGACGTAAACTGCGGACCCGCCCGAAAGGACTTCGATATCGGTCAATCGGCCCGTGGCAGCGGACAGTTCCGCCAGCGCGGCGGAACCGTTGGTGAGCTGGTAGGAGAAGAGGGTAGTGCGACCATGGGAAGCCAGCACATAACCGACCGAAGCAGAATCCGGAAGCAGCACGCGACGAATCCCGCCATGCCGATCAGTGAGACGAGAGCCCGGGGCGGGATTGGCACTGGCTAGAGAGGGGAGCACCAAGGTGACCACAATGAATGCCACCAAGACGGTGAAGCTAAGGTGCACCCAAGTGCGTCCCAAGATTCCCCGACCCCCGGACTCTGACGGACTGGTGACCCCTTCGTCGTATTCATACCTGCCGCTGGGCGACGGTGCCTCCCGGAATCGACCTCTGACCAGCCTTTCGCGCACTTCCCCCGGGCCTCTTCCGGGGGGACCGACATGGTTTCCGGGGAGGGACTTCACTCACGGCCCCCAAGCGATTTCCCGGTGGGTTCGTCCCGCCCGGACCAGAGAGATCGGACTACCCGGTTACGGGTCGGACGGAAAGTCATGGTCCCGCGAGCGCTCTCTCGCGCTTACGACGATGGGGGCCGGTGTTGCCGCGAGCGGCGTGGCGCGTGGGGGTGATCGGTCCCGAGTTCCGAGTACCGCCGCGCGAGCACCACGCGCGCACGAGGGGCCAGTTTCCAGTTCCCCGGGCAGTACCTCCCCGCGCGCGCGAGGGAACAGCCGGCCGGCCCGGCCGCGCGAGACGCGGCAATACTTACCGACTTGGACGCCGGGCTCCCCCAACGTGAGGTCCTCGCAAGACACCACACGAGCTTCGGCCAAATGCGGAGGCTCCTTGCACGTCGCTACGAGCAACGAGTAACTCCGGGCGGTACCCCCCCGCGCGCGTGAGGAGAATCGAGCTTCCCCGTCGGTTCGCGGTACTCGGTATTCCGGGCAGTACCCCCCCGCGCGCCCGTGGAGAATCGAGGCTCCTCGCCGTCGGAGATCCCGGAACGAGCGAACGGGAACTCATGGTCGTGGAAGCCAGGACGCGGGAACTGGCGTGCGCGAACCACGCACGCGCGAGAGTGGGCCGACTCGCTTCCGGATCACGCACGCGAACACTCACGACGCACGCGTAGTACGGGAGGGGTGGGTTCCCGGTTCCTGGTACGCGCGAGCGATATACGCGTGCGCGCGACGCGTGCGCCCGCGCGCGTTCGGAGAGCGGCACCGGGAGTCGTTTCGCCGGTGTCGGTCGGCACCTCCCCGGTGCCGGTGGCCGGTTCTCCAGTGCCGCACCACCCAGCTTCGGTGCCGCTATGGAACAGCGCCGGGAGCGCCCGGTGCCGCCCCGGTGTCACTCCGGTGCCGGTCTTCGGCGCCGGGGGTCCTCGTCGTTCTCGTCGCTCCAAGCCCAATCGTTCTCTGCGCCGTCGGGGTGGACAGGGTCACCGAACTCGTCCGTCTCCTCCTTCCGGGGCGGTCGACGGGGCCGGTCGTCTTCGAGCGTCGGTCTGTCGGTGCTCGCGTCCGAGTTCGGGAGCGAGCGGGAAGTCGGCTCGGACTCCGGCCCCGGGACCGCCCTCTTGAACCGCCGGCTCTTCAGCCCGGCGGCACGACGGACGCGCGCGACCCGGTGCGCGCCTACCCCGAGTTGCCGGACGATCGTCGGTCGGTCGACGCCCGCCTGAACAAGCCGAAGGATCTCCCGGTCGAGAGCGAGCTCGGCCCACGGCTTGCCGCGGTTCTCCTGGAGCCGCGCGAGTTCTATCTGACGCGCGCGGACCTGAGCGGCGGTGACGCCGCGCACCGAGTAGGGGATGAGGTCGGGATCCTTGCCGGCGAGCAGCGCGGCGTCCGTCTCCGTGCGTCGGCGCTCGGCCTCGGTGCGCTCCAGGAGCTCCTCCTCCTGTTGCTTGCGGGTCTCTGCAGCCTTCGCCGCCCGATCGTGCTTCAGGGCCTCCCGAGCGGCGGCGGCCTCTCTCGCCCGCAGGTCCTGCTCCTCGACTGCGCGGCGCCTGGCCGCGGACGAGGCGCGAAACTCGGCGACCGCCCTCTCCGCGGCCTCTTGCTTCTGGCGGCCCTGTTCCGCGCCCTTTCGGACCTCCTCCCAGTAGCTGGAGCGAGGTCTCATCTCCTCCTGCTCCCGCCGACCGACCGCGAGGCGGTGCCCAAGAGTCGTGACGTGCCGCCGCCATGCGACCGCCGTCGGGTCGAGGAGCGTCCAACCGCAGGATCGGCACCGCCAGCCCGGTCCGCTCACGACCTCGCCGCACGTCCCGCAGAGGACCTTGACTCCGAGGAGAAAACGGTAGGGCAGGCGGGAGTGGTCGCGATCGCAGGGTGGCGGAGCGTTCACAGCAGCGGCCACTCCCGTGCGATCTGCACGCGCTCCCCGGGCGTGGGCGTCCCGTAGCACACTTCGGCGACCCGAATTGAGTCGCCCAAGATTGCCGCGGTGAGGTCCAGCAACCCCAAGACCCGGTCGACCTCCTCCGGGGTGAGGGCGACGAGCCCGACGGGGAGGGCGAACTCGTGCGGCGATCCGTTCCGCCTTCTGCGCGAGGTGGGTGTATCGGCCCGGCCGGAGGCCCCGGGCGGGGTCCGGGGCGGACCTCCCGCTCCCGAGATGGCGGGAACCGGAACGGGTCCGTGGGGCGGCGACCCATTCATGCGGCCACACCGCCGTCTGCCCCCGCTTTCTGGGGTGCCGACCCTTCGGATGGGTCGGAAGCCGTCTCCGTCTCGCCCGGCTTTGTGGCCGTGGAGGTCCGCGACCGAAATGGAGCCGCCCGGTGCCTGGCAAGGAGGGCCTGCTGCTGCTCGCGTTGCTCGGGAGAGAGGGAGGCTTGGCGACGCCTCCCGGCCTCCCTTCGGGCGAACTCCGATGCGTACAGCCCACCGAACGGGAGGAGAGCCCGCATTTCGGGAGACAAGCGCGAGCAGGCTCGCTCTCGATCGGGGCGCGACATCGGACAGCGCGTCTCCCGGTCCGAGGGATCCGTGATACGGAGCCCGATCAGCGGGTCGAGCGGGCACCGGTTCACCGAGCAGGATCCCGATCGGCTGCACTCCCGGATGAGAGTCCACTCGGCGAGGCGAAGACGGGCGAGCTCGCCTTGTACGAACCGGGGCGAGAGAGCGCGGGAACTCACGGCTCCTCCTCCTTCGGCCTCTCGCAATCTTTCGGTGCGACCGTCCAGTTGTCGGGCTCCTCCATGACCGGGCCCGCGGGATCGCGTGTTTCCGGTACCGGAGTAGGACCCCCCGTGTCACCCGTGTCACCTGCGTCGGCCCCCGCGGGAAGCTGGGTCTGGGCCTGACCCGACGCAGGTGACGCGGGCGACGCAGGCACTTCTACTCCGGCGCGCAAACGCACGCCTCGCCAGTACCGAATCGTGGGCGCCCCCGGCGACGGCCGGCCGTGTTCGGTGCGCACGGACGGGACGTGTCGAGGCAGCTCTTCTCCAACCCGCTCGGGCCGCTTCGGCGAGGCCTTGTTCCTCCCACAAAACTCGGCGTAGGCCTCGTAGAAGTCGGCCTTCGGGACCCGTTCCAGGGGGTCGACCTCGACCCTCTCGGCGACGAACCACGCGAGAGTGTCGCTCCGTTTCCTCCATTCCGACTTGAGGTCGTCCGCGCCCAGCTCGCTCCGGAACCCACCATCCTCGCCGAGGAGCGGAATCCCGGCGAGGCCCCAGTTCAGGACCCCGGGCAACTCGCCGAAGAGCTTCGCCAGGAGTCCGCGATCCTCGTGGCCGGTGAGGTCCTGGTCGAAA
>JAKAVH010000149.1:1655-12219 GCA_021827545.1 Thermoplasmata archaeon | reverse complement strand
CCGGGGGTTCTTCGACGCCGAGGGGTTCCTCGAGGTCGAGACGCCGGTCTTCCAGCGGGTCGCGGGCGGGGCGGCAGCCGCGCCGTTCGTCACACGATCGAACTACCTCGACGCCGACGTCTATCTGCGGATCGCCGAAGAGCTGCCGCTCAAACGGCTTTTGGTGGGGGGCCTCGAGCGCGTCTACGAGATGGGGCGTGCGTTCCGCAACGAGGACCTCGATACGACGCACTCTCCCGAGTTCACCGAGCTCGAGGCGTACTGGGCGTACGCCGACTATCACGACATGCGCCGGCTGATCGAACGCCTCTTCGAGCGGCTTGCTGTCCACACCGTGGAGCTCCTGCCGGAACGGGAGGAGGTCGGCCGCGCCGCCGCCCGGTTCCGGGGGCCCTTTCCGACGGTCGACTTCGTCGACGAGCTCGAGCGGCGGAGCGGCATCTCCGACCTCCTCTCCAAGGGCCGCGAGGAGCTGCGGGCCCTCGCGCGGTCCGCCGGCTCGACCGTGCCGGAAAACTCCTCGACGGGGACCTTCCTCGACAAGCTCTTCGAACATTACGTCGAGCCCACGATCGACCGGGTGACGTTCGTGGTCGATCACCCCGCTTCGACCACCCCGCTCGCGAAGCGGCACCGCACGAAGCCCGGTCGGGTCGAGCGGTTCGAGATCTTCGCCCCGGGCTTCGAGCTCGGGAACGCCTACACGGAACTGACCGACCCCGACGAGCAGGAGGAGCGGTTCCGCGCCCAGCTGGGGGAACGGGGGGACGATCGCTACGCCTACGACGCCGATTTCGTCGAGGCGCTGCGTTACGGGCTCCCCCCGACGACCGGGATCGGGCTCGGGATCGACCGGATCGTGATGGGACTTCTGGGCCTCACGTCGATCAAGGAAGCGATCCTCTTCCCGCTCGTCCGGTCCCGCTGACGCCCGGCACGGACCCTTTAACGGTCGGACCGACGATCGTAGCCAGGATGGAAGGAGTGGACGAGCCCCTCGCGATCGAGGGGCTCTCCGTCGTCTACGGGACGCGGAAGGCCGTCGACCGGCTCTCGATCGCGGTGCGCCCGGGCGAGATCTACGGCCTGCTCGGGTCGAACGGCGCGGGCAAGACCAGCACGATCAAGTCGGTCGTCGGGCTCGTGCGGCCGTCGGAGGGCCGGGTACGGGTCTTTGGGGCCGACGTCGCCACGGACGCTCTCACGACCAAGGCCCGGGTCGGGTACGTCCCCGAGACCTCGCTACTGTACGAAGCGTTGACCCCTCGGGAGTTCCTCGAGTTCGTGGCCGGGGTCCGCCGGCTCCCCTCCGAGGTCGTGGCCGATCGCGCCGCCCGGTTCGTCGCGGCGTTCCGGCTCGAACCGGAGTTCGACGAGCCGATCCTCACGCTCTCGAACGGTACCCGCCAGAAGGTCCTCCTGATCGCCGCGCTCCTGCATCGGCCCTCGCTCCTCGTCCTCGACGAACCCCTCAACGGGCTCGACCCCCGTTCCGTGCGGATCGTGAAGGAGCTCCTGGAGCGGTACGTCGCGGACGGACGACGCGGGATCCTGTTCAGCACCCATACGATGGAGGTCGCCGAGCAGCTCTGCCACCGCGTGGGGATCCTGGACGGCGGTCGGCTGCGGGGCGAGGGCACGATCGCCGCCCTGCGCGGCCAGGTCCAGGACGGCGACGCGACCCTCGAGGAACTCTTCCTGCGGCTGACCGATGCGAGCGACGGGATCCGGTCCGCGGTCGACCGCCTTGAGGGGCCGGGATGAGCTGGCGGGAGGCGTTCCGGCTCTCGGGCGTCGCCTTTTCCGAGCTCGCCTTCCAGGCAATCTACGCGTCGCGGCAGGGGAACCTCGCCCCGCAGGGTCCCGCACGTCTCCTCGCCCGCCAGGCCCGTCGGCGGGTCAATCAGAGCAAGGCGATCGTGAGCGGCCTCCTCGGTCTGCTCGCGCTGGGTGCGGGTTTCGCGCTCCGCGCCGCCTCGGTCCCCGGGCGCGTTCCCGCCTTCGCCGCCTCGCCGGCCGTCTTCGACGCCGGGGTGCTCACCGCGCTGCTCAGCCTAGACGTCGGTTTTCTCTGGTGGACGGGGATGCAGGTCCTCCCCACGTTCCTCGCGGCGGGCGTCCTGCCCGTCCTCGAGACCCTGCCGGTCGACGACCGGACCCTCGACCGCACGGCCGGCCTTCTCTATCTCCGACTCTTCGATCTGCCGGCGGCGACGGTCCTCGTGGCCACCCCGCTCGCCGTGGGCAGCGCTCTCGGCCCCCTCGCCGGTGCGCTCGCCGCCATCGGTGCCGGCACGACGATCGCTCTTTCCCTCGCTCTCTCCCTGCTGACCGGCCGTTTCTTCGTGCGCCGGGTGCAGGGGGCCGGTGGGGGTGGCGGGTCGCTCCTCCGCTGGGCCTACCTCGCCGCCTGGCTCGTCCCGGCGTTCGCGATCTTCGCCTTCGTCACCGTCGCTCCGGCGTTCTTCGGGTTCCTCGACCGCGCGACGACCGGCGGGCCGAGCCTCCCGTACGACCTCCTGCTCGGAGCGTTCCCGTATCCGTTCGGCGCGCTCGCGGCGGCCGCGGCCCACGGAGCCCCGACGGTCGGCCTCGGGGGGAGCGAGGTCGTGCTCGCCGGCGCGGCCGCCGCCGGATACCTCGGGCTGGCGCTCGCCGCGGTAGCCTGGACGTTCTCCTCCGTCCGCCGCATCCCGGAGATGCCGGGGCGGGTCGCCGGACCGGTCCGCCCCGGCCTCGACTCCCTTCGCCCCGTGCGACCCGCCCTGTCGGTACTAACGAAGGACCTTCGCATTGCGAGCCGCACCCCCGGCTACGCCTTCTTGATCCTGCTGCCGATGCTCGACGCGGCCGCCCTGGGCCTCTGGACGCTCGCGAGCGCGCCGGGCCCTTCGGCCGCGCTGGGGCTCGGCCTCGGGGCCGTGACTTCTGCCGCGCTCCTCGCAACCTTCTTCGGCCCGGCGTTCTTCGCGGTCGAGGTGTTGGCGTACTCCTACGGCCGGACCCTGCCGCTCCCGCACCGCTCGCTGGTCGTCGGCAAGGTCGCCTTGGTGGGCGGGATCTACCTCGCTGCGAGCGGAATCGTCCTCGGCCTTACCCTCGCCCGGATCTTTGACCCGGGACTCTTCGCGGCGTTCGTCTTCGCCGAACTCCCCGGGGTCCTGGCCGCGTCGTTCCTCGAACTCGGGATCCTCTTTCGGCGCGCCCGGACCCGCGGGCTCCCCATCACCAACCTCTACGCCGGGGCCTGGTTCGCGATCCTCGTCGCGATCCCCGGGGTCGTGGTGGCGACCCTTCCCCTCGTCGCGTTCCAGGAGGGACGCCTTGTCGGGGACGGAGCGGCCCTGGTTTTGATGGCCGGCGTCGCCCTCGCCGAGCTCGCCCTCTCGATCCCGGTCGCCTTCGGGAGGAGGGCCGCGTGAACGCACCGACACTGCCGACCCGGTTCGACGCGGCGTCGATCGAGGCGCGGTGGCAGTCGGAGTGGGAGCGCGCGGGCGCCTTCCGAGCTCCCGACCGCCCGGACGGCCCGGGGTTCACGGTCGTCCTGCCTCCCCCGAACGTGACGGGGGTCCTCACGCTCGGGCACATGCTCGGCGACACGGTGATGGACGTTCTGGTCCGTCGGGCACGCCAGCAGGGACGCCCGACGCTCTGGCTCCCGGGCCTCGACCACGCGGGGCTCGCGACCCAGGTCGAAGTCCGCCGACGGCTCCTGAAACAAGGGGTCCTCCTCGAGAGCCTTCCCCGGGAGCGGGCGCTCGCGGAGGTCGAGAAGTGGAAAGAAGAGCACGAGCGCCGCATCCGGCTCCAGGTCCGCGCCGGGGGGTTCTCGGTCGACTGGAGCCGCTACCGCTACACGATGGACCCGGGGAGCGTCCGCGCGACCCGGGAGGTGTTCTGCCGGCTCTACCGGGACGGGCTCCTCTATCGCGGCGAACGGATGGTGAACTGGGACCCGAAGCTGAGGACCGCGATCTCCGACCTCGAGGTCGTGCACGTCGAGGAGGAGGGGACCCTCTACTACGTGCGGTACCCCTGGGCGGACGGGAGCCCCGGCGGGCTCGAGGTCGCTACCGTCCGGCCCGAGACGATCTTCGGCGATGTCGCGGTCGCGGTCCATCCGGACGACCCCCGCCACGCCGAGGACGTCGGGCGGCAGGTCCGCGTTCCGATGACCGACCGTGTCGTGCCGGTGATCGCGGACGCCGCGATCGACCCCGGCTTCGGCGCCGGGGCGCTGAAGGTCACCCCGCGACACGATCCGGTCGACCTGGAGGTCGCCCAGCGCCACCCCGAGCTGCCGCTGCCGCCCGAGTTGCTCGACGACGGGGCGCACCTCATCGGTCCCTGGGCGCCGCCGGGCTTCCTCGGGCTCGACGTCGACGCCGCGCGTGCCCGGGCGATCGAGGAGCTCGACCGAGGAGGCCTGCTCCTACGACGAGAGCCGTACCGCCACTCGGTCGCCCGGTCCGAACGGTCCGACGCTCCGATCGAGCCCCGCCTCTCGACCCAGTGGTTCGTCCGGATGCGCGGGCTCGCGGCACCGGTGCTCGAGGCCGTCCGCCGCGGAGAGATCCGGCTCCATCCGTTGCGATGGGAACGCACGTTCGAGCGCTGGATGGAAGGGATCCAGGACTGGTGCATCTCCCGCCAGGTCTTCTGGGGGCATCCCATCCCGGTCTACTACTGCCGGTCGTGCCACGCCGAGACGGTGGCGGAGGATGCTCCGGCGCGCTGCGAACGATGCGGAGGAGGCGATCTCCAGCCGGACCCGGACGTGCTCGACGCCTGGTTCACCTCCTGGCTGTGGCCGTTCGTCACGCTCGGCTGGCCGGATCGAACGGCCGACCTCGATCACTACTATCCGACCACGGTCCTCGTCACGGGCCGCGACATCATGTTCTTCTGGGTCGCCCGGATGATGATGGCCGGCTACTACTTCACCGGTGCGCGGCCGTTCGGGGCGGTCTACTTCACCGGCATCCTGCGCGACGAGCAGGGCCGGCGGATGTCGAAGCACCTCGGGAACTCGCCGGATCCGGTCGACGTCGTGCGTCAGCACGGGGCCGACGCGATGCGCTTCGCACTCCTCTTCCCGAACCCGGCCGAGGAGGACGGGGGGTTCGGTCCCGCGACGCTCGAGAACGCGCGCAACTTCCTCACCAAGGTCTGGAACCTGGTCCGGTTCTCCGTCCAGCTGCTTCCCCCCGGCATGACGCCGCCCGGCGACGCCCCGCTGCTCGGCGGCCCGGGCGCGCTCGAGAACCGCTGGATCCTGACCCGCCTGCGGCGTACCATCGTCGAGGTCGACCGCGCGCTGGACGCCTACGAACCGACCCGGGCGGCCACGGTCCTCCACGGTTTTCTCTGGCACGACCTCGCGGATCGCTATGTGGAGATCGCGAAGGAGGCACTCTTTGGCCAGCGCGGCGAACCCACGCGGCGAGAGACCCGGGCGACCCTGCTCTTCGTCATCGAGCGCTCGCTCCGACTCCTGCATCCGATTGCGCCCCACCTCACCGAGGAGCTCTGGCACGCTCTGCCCCACGCGGGAGACCTCCTCGCCCGGGCGCCCTGGCCGTCGGCGGAAGGCATCCCGTCCGATCCCATCGGGGAGATCGAGATGGAGACGGTGCTCGAAACGATCCGGCTCCTGCGGAACCTGCGGTCGGAGGAACGGACCCCTTCCGACTACCGCCCGCCGGCGTGGGTCCGACCGGCCGGTCCCGAGATCGCCCGGGTCCTCGCGCGCGAATCCGGGACGATCGTGCGCTTGGCCCGTGTCCAGGGCCTCACGCTGCTCGACTCGGGAGCCCCGGCCCCTCCGAACGCGGGCGGCCGAGTCGCGCCGCTCGGGGAGTGCTACCTCGAGCGTCCCCCGGCGTCCCCCGGCGAGAGCGAGGTCCTCGCCCGGGAGCGAGAGAAGCTCGCAGGACTCCTCGCGAAGGCCCGGGGACGGCTCGCCGACCCCGGTTTCCGCGCGCGGGCGCCGCCCGAGGTCGTCCGCGAGACCGAGGAGAAGTCGCGCGAGCTCGAGGAACGGATCCGTCGCATCGACGAGCACTTGAGGACGGACGCATCCGCTGCCTCGACGCCATGACCCCGAAACGAGCTCCCTCCCCCAGGCCGAGCCGTGCCCCCGCTCGGCCCCCGGCCCCTCCGCCGCCGTCCTTCGAGGTCGCGGCCCTTCCGCTCGCAGGGTCCGCGAAGCCCCATCCGGCCTTCGGGCTCGGGCTCTGGGGGCTCGGTCGCTGGACGACCGAGGACGAGGCGCGGACGCGGGCGACGATTGCCCGGGCGTGGGAACTCGGGCTGCGCTGGTTCGATACCGCGGAGGTCTACGGGAACGGCCGCTCGGAGCGCCTACTGGGCGAGGCCCTGCTCCGGGCCGGGAACGCTGCGGCGGAGGCATTCGTCGTCACGAAGGTCTCCTGGGAGCACCTGCGTCCGTCGCAGATCCGGGCGAGCCTGGTGAACAGCCTCGAGCGGCTCGCCCGCCGCTCGGTCGATCTCTACCTCGTCCATGCTCCCGATCCCCGGGTGCCGCTCGCCGACACGATGGGAGCGCTCGAGGACCTCTGGAAGGAAGGGAAGATCGGGGCGGTCGGCGTCTCGAACTTCTCGGTCGAGGAGCTGGAAGAGGCGACGCGGCACCTCTCCGAGGCCCGCCTCGTGGTGAACCAGGTCCACTACAATCTGTTCAACCGGGAGGAGGCGGACGGCGTGCGCGACTACTGTCGGCGGCACGGTATCCTCCTCGAAGCCTACACGCCCCTCGCGCGCGGGCTGCTGCACGGCCGGTACCTCGACAGCGGCCGGATCCCGGCCGACGTCCGCCGCTACGCCCACCGGCTGTTCGAGCCGGACCGGCTCCCCGATCTGCTCGAGCGAACCCGTCGACTTCGTGAGCTCGCCGAGCGTGCGACGGTGCCGCTCGCCTCCATCGCGCTTCACTGGCTCGAGTCGCAGGGCGCGGCGCCGGTCGCCGGGATGAGCCGACCGGAACAGGTCGACGAGAACCTCAGGGCGTGGGCCGTGCGTCCACCGGCCCGGGTCCTTCGCGAGGCCGACCTTATCGCGCGAGGCGAACGTGCTTAGGCTCGTCGCCTTCGACATGGACGGGACGCTCGTCGACATCCCGAGCTCCTGGCGGGTCGTGCACGACCACTTCGGCGATCACAATGACGAGGGACTGCGACGGTTCCTCGCGAACGAGATCGACGACGAGGAGTTCATCCGGATGGACCTGCGGGTCTGGCGAAAGCACGCCCCCGATCTCACGCTCGCCGACCTTGAGCGGATCCTGGCCGACGTCCCGCTGATGCCGGGAGCGACCGAGCTCGTGCGCCGGCTGCGGGCCCGTCAGGTGACGACCGCGATCGTGAGCGGCGGGCTCGATGTCCTCGCCGAGCGGATCGGGTCCGAGCTCGGCGTCGACCACGTGCGTGCGAACGGGCTCCTTGTGGACGGCGAAGGACGGCTCACCGGAGCGGGGATCGTGCGGGTACCGATCCACGGGAAGGAACAGGTCTTGGAGCGCCTCCAGGAGGAGCTCGGCGTGCGGCCCGCGGAGACCGCGAGCGTCGGCAACTCCGAGATCGATGTGGGCCTCTTCCGGCGCAGCCGCGTCGGCGTCGCGTTCCTGCCCGAGGACGACACGGTCCGTTCGGCTGCGAACCACGTCGTCACCGAGCGGAACCTCGGGCGCGTCGCCGAGCTCCTCGACCGGTTCCCTCCGTCCTGAGCGGTCGGACGCACGAGGAACCCTTTTACCCCGTCCGCGACTCGGGACGGCTCCCGATGCAATCGTACGAGGCGCTTCTCGAGCGCGCGCGCGCCAAGCTACCGCCGGTCCGCGCCGGCGGCGAGCGGTTTCAGGTCCCGGACCCGGACGTGATGACCGACGGGAAGAACACCGTGATCCGCAACTTCCAGGAGATCACCGGCGTCCTCCGACGCGAGCCCGATCACGTGATCGGCTACCTCGCGAAGGAGTTTGGCTGCCCCGGGGTCCTCGATCTCCCGCGCGGGGTGCTCAAGAGCCGGCTGACGAAGGACCAGCTCCTCCAGCGGATCAAGGAGTACACGCAGAAGTATGTCATCTGCTCGGAGTGCAAGCGGCCGGACACCCACCTCCAGAAGGACGGGCGGCTCACGCTCCTCGTGTGCGAGGCGTGCGGCGCGCAGCGGCCGGTCACGGTCCGGCGGGTCGTGGCCCCCGAGAAACCGAAGACCCCGGTCGTGGTCGGGGAGGTCTACCGCCTGACGATCGAGGACGTCGGCCGCCGGGGAGACGGCGTGGCGAAGAAGGAGGGATTCGTGATCTTCGTCACGGGCGCGAACCAGCGGGGCGTGACGATCAACGCGAAGGTGACGAAGGTCCTCGGCAACAACGCGTACGCCGTCGTGCAACCGTAGCGGGCGATGCGGAGCCTGCGCTGGGCCGGCCTGCTCGCGCTCTACGTAGGCGCCCAGGCCGTCGGGCTCGCGCTCGCCGAGCCGTTCCGTTCGGCCGGGCTCGCGTCGAACGCGAACCCCCAGAGCCCGACGGCCCCGATCTTCTTCATCGCGGTCATCGTCATCGCGCCGCTCTTCATCCTCTTCTTTGCCCGCCGCCGAGGAGGGGTCTCGGCACTGCGCCAACTGATCCTGCTCGCGATCGCGGGCTCACTCTACTTCACGCTCTACGCGACCCTCGCGCTCGTCATCGGCGGGTACTACCTCCCACCGCCGTACGGAGCGGAGCTCGTGGTCGACCCGGCACTCATTCTCGCGGCGATGATCGCGAGCGGCCTCTACTTCGCGCTGCTGGTCGAGCCCCAGTGGTACATCGTTGACCTCGTCGGATTCCTGGCGGCCGGCTCGCTCGTCGCGATCCTCGGCATCTCGTTCGCGATCCTCCCGGCGTTCATCCTGCTCGGGGCGCTGATGGTGTACGACGCGATCGCGGTCTATCGAACGAAGCACATGGTCTCGCTGGCCGACGTCGTGACCGAGATGAAGCTCCCGATCCTGATGGTGATGCCGGACCGGGCGGGATACGACTACACGGCCGCCCCCTCGCTCGCGGAGCAGCGGGAGCAACCGGTCGAGGAGCGGGGCGCCCTCTTCATGGGCCTCGGGGATGTCGTGATCCCGGGGACCCTCGTCGTCGCGGCGTTCGCATGGCTGCCCCAGTCCCCCACCATCCTGGGCATCGGGGCCGGGCTCTGGGTCGCGATCGGCGCGCTCCTCGGCTCGCTCCTCGGTTACGCGGTGTTGATGCGCCTCGTGTTGCGGGGCAATCCTCAGGCCGGGCTTCCGTTCCTGAACGGCGGCGCGATGCTCGGCTACGCGGTCGCGTACCTTCTCGTCTTCCGGAGCTATACCCTTGGCCTCACGGGAGGGCTTTAATCCCGGGAGGCTCCGGCCGGTCGTGCCGCGCAAGGTCGAGGACATCCGGATCGACGACGGCCCGTCGCTGGACACCTTGGTCCGCCGCATGAGCGGCGCCGGGGGCTTTAGCGCGAAGGAGGTCGCCGACGGCGTCGACCTCCTCGTGTCGATCCTCGGCGATCGGGAGATGACGACGTTCCTGTCGTTCCCGGCCGACATCGTCGCGACGGGGACGCGGGGAGTGCTCGCGACGCTCGTCCGGGAGGGGTACGTGGACGCGATCGTCACCACCTGCGGGACCCTCGACCACGATCTTGCGCGGTCGTTCCGGCCGTACTACCACGGGGCCTGGGACCTCGACGATGCCGCGCTCCACCGGCGCCACCTCTACCGGCTCGGCAACCTGGTGATCCCCGAGGCGAACTACGGAGCGATCGTCGAGCGGAAGATGCAGCGGATCCTGCGCCGCCTCTGGGAGAAAGGGACGCGCTCCCTATCGACCCGCGAACTCTCGGCCGCCATCGGGGAGGCGATCCCCCCAACCGCGCACTCGAGCATCCTCCGGGCCGCCTACGAGCGCGGGGTCCCCGTGATCGTCCCCGGCATCACCGACGGCGCGGTCGGCTCCCAGGTCTGGCTCTTCTGGCAGGACCACCGCGGCCTCTCGCTCGACCTCCTCTCGGACGAACAGACGCTCTCGGACCTCGTCTACGGGGCTCGGCGGTCGGGGGCGATCATGCTCGGCGGCGGGATCTCGAAGCACCATACGATCTGGTGGAACCAGTTCCGGGACGGCCTCGACGCGGCCCTCTACCTCACGACCGCGGTGGAGTGGGACGGAAGTCTCTCGGGGGCTCGGACCCGCGAAGCCGTCTCCTGGGGGAAGGTGAAGACGACGGCGCGTCACACGACCGTTGAAGGGGACGTGACCGTCCTCTTTCCGCTCATGGTCGGCGCGGCCCTGGAGCGGATGCGGGCCAACGGTGGCGCGGGAACGGCCGCACCGAAACGACCCCGCCGTTCTGGCGGGAGGCTTTAAGATGGGGTTCCGGGTCCGCCCGGCCCGTCGTGGGCCCGTAGCTCAGCTCGGTAGAGCAGGCGGCTCTTAACCGCAAGGTCAGGGGTTCGAATCCCCTCGGGCCCGTAACACTTTCCTTATAGAACCCATGCCGGCGGCCTCCCCCGG
>JAKAVH010000149.1:0-1645 GCA_021827545.1 Thermoplasmata archaeon | reverse complement strand
CCTACCGAGACGCGTTCGAATCCCCTCGGGCCCGTTAAACTACATGTTCGAATACTACTTATGCAGGGTCACCCGTACCTCCACCCGGATGACTCAGCGTCTCGACCACCGACCCCTGCTCTCTGACGAGAAGATCCACACTTGGTACGACGAGAACGCGCTCGGCTCGAAGCTGACGGCCGAGGTGAATCTCCGTCGTCTCGGCCTCTTCTGTCACATCGTGCAGCTCACGCCGCCCGAGCTCGTGAAGATTGGGAGGTCCGACCCCGACCGACTCCGCGCGATCGTGGTCCGCTACGCGAAGGGGCTCCAGGGTAGCGGGAACTTGGCGAGTTACGTCTCGAAGACATTCGTCGGGGTCAAGAGTTGGCTCCGGTTCAATCGGGTGGCCTTTGACGACTTCCCGCACCTTCGGGTCGTTCAAGGCGAGTCGATCAGGGACGAGCGCGTTCCAACCCAAGAGGAGCTCCGGCGAATCCTCTCCACCTACACGGCCCGCAGTCGGGTCGTCGCGCTGTTCATGGCCCATGCAGGAGTGCGCCCGGGCGTCCTCGGCGCCATTGACGGAAGCGACGGCCTTCGACTTGGCGACATCAAGGACCTCCAGTTGGGAGCCGAACCGGCTTTCGAGCGCGTTCCCTTCCGGGTAGTCGTCCCCGCGAAGCTCTCGAAAACCTCCGTCGAGTACCACACGTTCGGAACCCCGGAGCTTGCCGACACGGTCCTAGGTTATGTTGCGGAGCGTCGGCAACGCGGCGAGGAACTGACCTCCTCCTCCCCGGTGGTGACGGTTGAGCCGATGGGGGCGGGGACTAAGCTCCGCGAGCGCTCGAAGACCGGTTTTGTCGCGACGCCGGTGATCATGCGCGCCCTCCGTGACGGGCTCAAGGCAATCCTTCCAGGCGCGCGAACCTATGTCTTCCGTGCATACTGTTCGACCCAGATGGTGTCGGCACGGATCGACCGGGACGTGCGAGAGGCGATCTTGGGCCACTCGCTCGGAGTGAGCGGGCGATACAACCTTTCAAAGAGGCTCCACCCCAACACGATCGAGGAGCTCCGCCGGGAGTACGCGAAGGCGGTTCCGTACCTCGAATCGGGTCGGCCGAAGGAGGATCACGCCACCGTCCTTGAGGGAGTCGTCGCGGCGCTGCTCAAGGAGAAGGGAGTCAAGGAGGAGAAGATCGCCGAGGTTCTCGAAGGAAAGGTTGCGGGCGAGGAGCTCGAACGGATTCTGGGTTCCCGCAAGGCGCAGCCGGTCGAGCGACTCGTGCCGAAGGACGGCCTTTCCGCGCTTCTCCTTCAGGGTTGGGAGTTCGTCTCTCCAGTCGGGAGCGACCAGGCGGTCGTGCGGTGGTCTCGCCAGCAGGGTCAGCAAGGCGGTCCAGATTAGCGGCTCCGCCACCTTGCGCTCGTTCGTGGCGACTCAATCTAGGTGGAGTGATGCACGCCGGGGGCATGACTCTGCTAGTTAGACAAGGCTCCGGATCCGTGGGTCATACCTGTCGCGCCCCGCGAAACACCGAGACGTTCTGGCGCCCGTACTCGCCCTAGAAGTAGGCGAGCAAGCAGGCTAACTCACTCTCATCCGCGTCAGTCCGACGGACGACCTCGTCGGGCATCAAGACGGACAAGACTATGGGAA
>JAKAVH010000257.1 GCA_021827545.1 Thermoplasmata archaeon | reverse complement strand
GACGATCCGAACGAGCCGAAGATCCGGGTCGTTCCGTCGGGCAAGGGCAAGGAGATCGTCGCCGCCCAGAAGCTCGAGGCGGCGCAGAAGAAGGAGCAGCGCACGATCCTCTTCGTCGTCCTCTCCCTCGCTGTCTTTGCCTTCACGCTCTACATTGTGATCACCCAGCACGACCTGACCGCGCTCCTCTTCGGCCTCCTCATCGTGTTCATCATCTACGCGCTGGTCCGGTTCTCGGGCGGACGCAACGACGCGGGGGCGGGAGTGGCGAAGCTCCTCGTCTCTCATACTCCCGACGATAAGCCCCCGTTCATCGACGCCACCGGTGCCCACGCCGGGGCCCTCCTCGGCGATGTGAAGCACGACCCGTTCCAGTCGGGAGGCCTCGAGACGCCGCCGCACGACCGCGTCGAGGTCGGGGCGATCCACAAGGCGAACGGCGGGGTCCTGTTCCTGGACGAGATCAACCTCCTCAAGATCGAGAGCCAGCACTCGCTCCTCACCGCGCTCCAAGAGCGCAAGTTCCCGATCGTCGGCCAGTCCGAGCGGTCGGCCGGTGCGATGGTCAAGACCGAGCCCGTCCCGGCCGACTTCGTTCTCGTGGCCGCGGGGAACGTGGACAGCGTCCAGACGATGCATCCGGCGCTGCGCTCGCGCATCCGCGGGTACGGCTACGAGCTCTACGTCAAGACGACGATGCCCGACACTCCGGACAACCGGATGAAGCTCGTCCGGTTCATCGCTCAGGAGGTCGTGAAGGACAAGAAGATCCCGCACTTCGACCTCGGCGCGATCACGGAGGTGATCCGCGAGGCCCAGCGTCGGTCGGGCCGCTCGGGGCAGCTCACGCTGCGGCTGCGCGAGCTCGGCGGCCTCGTGCGGGTCGCGGGGGACATCGCGCTGTCCGAAGGGGTCTCGATCGTCCAGGCCGAGCAGGTCGTGCGGGCGAAGCGGGCGAGCCGCTCGCTCGAGCAGCAGATCGCCGACCGGTACATCGAACGCCGCAAGGAGTACCGGATGTTCTCGGTCGAGGGGGCGGCGGTCGGCGTCGTCAACGGGCTCGCCGCGATCAATGCCCAGACCGGCATGGCCGAGTTCTCGGGGATCGTCCTTCCGATCGTGGCCGAGGTGACGCCGGCGCAGACCCGCAATGGGGGCGTGGTGGTCGCCACGGGCAAGCTCGGCGAGATCGCGCGCGAGGCGGTCCAGAACGTGAGCGCGCTCATCAAGAAGTACACGGGCGAGGACATCTCGCGCTACGACATCCACATCCAGTTCGTCGGCACGTCGGACGGGGTCGAGGGCGACAGCGCCTCCGTCTCGATCGCGACGGCGGTCATTAGCGCGCTCGAAGGGGTCCCCGTCGACCAGTCCGTCGCGATGACCGGCTCGCTCTCCGTCCGGGGCCAGGTCCTGCCCGTCGGGGGCGTCACCGCGAAGGTCGAGGCGGCCGCCGACTCGGGCATCAAGCGCGTGCTCGTCCCCGAGGACAACCTCGACGACCTCGTCCTCGAGGCGAAGTATCGCGGCATGGTCGAGGTGATCCCGGTGCGCACCCTGCGGGACGTGCTCAAGTACGCCCTTGTGGGCCAGGGAAGCCAGAAGGAGTCGCTCCTCGAGCGCCTTTCCGCGATGGTCCGGGCCACGAGCCGCACCCCCGAGGAGATCCCGGCCTCCGTGACCCCAGTACCCCCCTCCCCGGGACGACCGACCGGCTCGTGAGAGGCTCGTTCCGGATCCCGGTGCACCCCCCCCTCGCGACGCGTCCCGCCAGCCTCCCGCAGGAAGGAGACGAGGACCGGTTCGTCGACCGGGAGTGCTTCGAGTTCAACCAGCTTCTGCGGCCCGCCTGGAACGACCGACGCTGCGAGCACTGCCGTCATTACCTGACCGCCCGTTGCCCGCATATCGACGAGTTCCTGGACGACGTGGAAGATTTGACCCCGGAGTGATATCGGCCGGTCGTGCGCGGGCTCCTCGTCGGTCGGTTCCAGCCGTTCCACGGGGGCCATCTCGGTCTGGTCCGGACGATCCTCGCCCGCCGGCCCGACGACCGCCTGCTCGTCGGTATCGGGAGCGCCGAGGAGTCGTACACCTGGAAGAACCCGTTCACGGCCGGCGAGCGGTTCGAGATGATCTCGCGCGCGCTCGCGGAGGCGAGGCTCGAGGGCGTCGAGATCGTCCCGGTGCCGGACATCGACCGTCACGCCCTCTGGGTCCGCTACCTCGAAGGGCTTCTCCCGCACTTCGACCGGGTCTACACCAACAACCCGCTCACGCGCCTCTTGTTCGAGAAGGCGGGGTACGATGTCGAGGGCCTTGCCCTGCTCGACCGACGCCGCTTCGAAGGCGAGAACCTGCGCCGTAGGCTCGCGAGCGGCCGCGGCTGGAAAGAGCTCGTTCCCCCGGCGGTGGCCGGGTACCTGGCGAACCTCGGAGCGCCCGCCCGCCTCAAGATCCTGAGGGACGGCCAGGGCCGATCCGCCGGGGGACGGTTCCGTTGACCGGCGACGAGACCCCCGCTCCCCACGGCTCGAGACGCCCGCGCTTCGAGCCGCTGCCTCCCTGGGTGGGGCCGACGACCCGTCTCGTCCACGGCGCCCGACGTCCGGACTACAACGCCGGGGCGGTCGTGCCGCCGATCTACCAGACGTCGACGTTCCACTGGCCCGCCGAGCGCTCCGAAGCGTCGGAGAAAGGTCGGGCGTACCTCTACACCCGTATCGAGAACCCGACACTCGAGCTCCCCGCCGAGATCGTCCGCCAGCTCGAGGGCGGCGAGGCCGCCCGGCTCTTCGGCTCGGGTATGGGCGCCATCACCGCGAGCGTCCTCTCGCTCCTCAAGAGCGGCGACGAGGTCGTCGCTCTCGAGGGCCTCTACGGCGGCACCACGGACCTCCTCACGGACCTCTTGCCGCGCTACGGGATCCGGGTCCGCGAGGTCGGCGGGCCGGCGGCCCGCGAGCCCGAGACGGTCGTCTCGGAAGCGACCCGACTCGTGGTGGTCGAGAGCCCGACGAACCCGCTGCTCGAGGTCCACGACCTCGCCCGGTGGTCCGAAGCCGCCGACCGGGTCGGGGCCATCCTGCTCGTCGACAACACGTTCGCGACGCCCGTCAACCAGAACCCGATCGCGCTCGGCGCCGACCTCGTCGTCCACAGCGCGACCAAGTACCTCGGCGGACACTCCGACCTTCTCGCCGGGGTCGTCGTCGGCGCCGAGCGTCTCGTCGAACGGATCGACGCGAAAGGGTACTTCGGGGCCTCCGTCGACCCGTTCGCGGCGTACCTGCTCGGGCGGGGGCTCAAAACGCTCGCGCTGCGCGTCGCGCGGCAGAACGAGAACGGCCGGCGGGTGGCGGAGTCGGTCCGCGACCACCCCGCGGTCCGCCGGGTGCACTACCCCGGTTGGGCGAGCGCGGCGGAGGAGGCGATCGCCGCCCGCCAGATGCGCGGCCGCAGCGGGATGGTCTCCCTCTCCCTCCGCGGCGGGACGTCGGCGGCCGAGCGGTTCCTCTCCCGGTTGCGGTTCGTCCACGTCGCGGCGAGCCTGGGCGGGGTCGAGAGCCTCGCGAGCGTGCCGGGTCTCACCTCGCATCGACATCTGCCGGCCGACGAGCTCGCCCGCCGAGGGATCGACGCGGGGCTCGTGCGGCTATCGTTCGGCATCGAGGACACCGACGACCTCGTCCGGGACGTCACCGAGGCTCTCGACGGAGTCCGCTGATCCCCCACCTCGCGCCGTAGGTCCAGCTCGACCGCTTGCCGGCGAGCCGCTCGTTCCGGTTCCGGGAGCCCGTCGCGGACGGTCCGACCTCGTGTGGCTCCCCGCGACGTGCGATCGCGGGAGGCCCCCGCGGCTCGGGGAAGCCTATCGACCTCGGCGGGGCCCGGAGTGCCCCCGAGCGTTTGCACCGCCCCAATGCGACCTCCGCGTCGCATGGTTTAAAGGGCGGGTCGGGAGTCGCCCCCGAGAGATCGGGCGGAGATGGCCATCAACTCCGGCGACGTGGCTTGGGTCCTGACGGCGACCGGGCTCGTAATGCTCATGACGCCGGCGCTCGGTTTCTTCTACGGCGGCCTCGTCCGTCGCAAGAACCTCGTCTCGACCATCGTCCAGACGATGATCATCTTCGCCGTCGTGAGCTTGGTCTGGGCGCTCTGGGCCTACAGCCTCTCCTTCGGTCCCAACGTCGACGGAGTGATCGGCAACCTCTCCAACGCGGGGCTCAACGGGGTGGGTGGGGCCCCGAACCCCGTCTACGCGTCCACGATTCCCGCGTTGCTCTACTTCGCCTTCCAGCTCAAGTTCGCGGCAATAACCCCGGCGCTGATCATCGGCGCATTCGCCGAGCGGATCCGCTTCAAGGCCCTGCTCATCTACGTCGTACTCTGGACGACGCTCATCTACGCGCCGGTGGCCCACTGGGTGTGGGGCGACGGAGGCTGGCTGAGGGACCTCGGGGTCCTCGATTTCGCCGGTGGACTCGTCGTCCACACCACGGCGGGGGTCTCGGCGATCACCGCGGCGCTCGTCATCGGCCGGAGGGAGGAGCCCGACCAGGTGAAGAGCGCCCGGCCGAACAACGTTCCCTACGTGATGCTCGGAGCCGCGTTGCTGTGGTTCGGATGGTTCGGGTTCAACGGAGGCAGCGCGCTGGCCGCGAACGAGCTCGCCGTCTCCGCGCTCGTGGACACGAACCTGGCCGCCGCGGCCGCGGCCGTGACCTGGATGATCGTCGACTGGACCTTCAAGGGAAAGCCGTCGGCCGTCGGGATGTCGGTCGGGGCTGTGGTGGGGCTTGTCGCGATCACCCCAGCCGCCGGGTTCGTGACCCCGATGGTGGCGATCCTGATCGGTACGAGCGGTGCGGTCCTGGCGAATTTCGTCACCAACCTGCGCGCCCGCAGCCGCCTCGACGATTCGCTCGACGTCTTCGCCTGCCACGGGGTCGGCGGAATGTGGGGTGTCCTCGCAACCGGGCTGGCCGCGACGGTCGCGATCAACGCGTCCGGGGCGAACGGCCTGTTCTACGGGAACCCGCACTTGTTCCTCGTGGAGCTCTTCGCGGTCGCGGTGGTCGGGGCGTTCTCGTTCGTCGGCTCGTACCTCCTGCTGCGCCTGATCAACTTCTTCACTCCGATCCGCGTCCGCCCCGAGGAGGAAGAGGCCGGACTCGACCTCAGCCAGCACGGCGAGGAAGCGTACACGATGGGACCCCGGGGACGTACCGAGCCCGAGGGCTGACGGCCCGGGCGGCCCCGCGAACCGACGAACGAGGGGCGGGGCCATGTGCGGTCGCACGTCGGTGGGGGTTCCCCCCAACGTTCACAAGCGGAAGGACCTCCCGAGAGTTGCGCGTTTCCCTTCGGGCACCCGCGGCCGGGGCCAAGGCGGTCGCGTCGGGGGGCTAGGTCAAGTTTATGCGAGACCGGGACTCGGCGCTGACGGTTGCCACTGTAGCTCAGCCGGCAGAGCGGCTGATTCGTAATCAGCAGGTCGGGGGTTCAAGTCCCTCCAGTGGCTGGACTTCGTCCGGCTGCTCGACCGCCGGCCCTCGCGATCGTCTCTCCGCTGAGCGCGGCGGCGGACCGAGGAGGGTTGTTCCCTATCGAACGATGTCGGTCGTGGTTCGTGGCGAGCCCCGGCCCGTTGCCCCCTCCGTTTGGAGGGGGGGCCGGCCGTTCGGCGGGACCTCTACATACCGGGATCGACTCCCCGAACCCGATGGGCGAACCAAGAGAGATCTGGGTCGGCTCGATCGTGATGGAATGCAAGGACTTCCCGCGGATGATGGCCTTCTGGACGGCAGCACTCGGGTACGCGGCCCGCGAGCCCCCTTCGGAGGATTGGGTCGTCCTGCACGACCCTGCGGGGAAGGGCCCGAACCTCTCGCTCCAGAAGGTCCCCGACGGTCCCGGAGAGGACTACCGCTTCCATTTCGACCTCTACTCCTCCGGGCCCGAGGCGGAAGTCCAAAGACTCTTAGGATTGGGAGCCACCCTGCGGGAACCGGCGCGAGAGGACCGCGACTTCGTGACTCTTGCCGACCCCGACGGCAATCCATTCGACGTTGTCGACGCTCGTGGGTTTGCGTTCGGACAGCGCACCGAATGAGGAGTTCGAGCACACGGCCACGGGGGAGGACGCGTGCAAACGCGCGCGCCTGAGGGGGGACCGGAAGGGGGGTAGACTCGCCATCCCTGTTCCGGCTTGAAACCGTTGATGTCGCCCCGGATCTGAAGCCTCCGCCGAGGCCCCCCATGGGTGGCTTCCTCGGTCGGTGGCGCTCCTGGGTTGTGACGGTGAGGCACGATCCACCGGACGTATGTTGACGCCTTCGTGGGCGACACGGGCCGGGCGCGCTCGAAGTCTATGGCCGAGGACGTTCCTCTTCTGGGACTCCGACGACCCGACCGGGGGCGAGCGAGTCGGCTGTTTCGAGGTTCCGGGGACCGTTTCCGGGCGGTCCGCCCTCCCCCTAGATGCCGGGGGCGGTCCAACGGCAACGACGGATACGGACGGGTCGCCGCCTCGGCGCGCCTCCGATCGACGACATCCTTCGCGAGAATCTTCCGGACCGACAGCTTTTCAAGGTGCGCCCGCGCGTTCCTAGAGACGGCACTCCCATGGTGTCGTTCGCTGCCCTTCCGCCTCGGCGCCCGCCGCGTCTCTACCGCACGGCCCGCGCCCTCGCCCGGCTGTCGGCCGTCGTGCTCGTGCTCCTGCTGGTCTTCCTCGGGACCGTGGCGTACTCCGCATCCGAGCTCGTGCGGCAGAGCCCTCAGACGGGAGGGTTCTCCGCGGGGCTCGCGGCGAACGGCACCATGGCGGTCGCCGGCGCGGTCAGCGTGTCGAACCCGGGACTCTACCCGGTCGGAGGCTTCTCCCTGAGTCTCCGAATCGCCAACGGCTCGGGGACCTATCTCGGGACGGTAACGACCGCATCGGTCGACCTCGTCCCGGGGGGAGTGACGACGGTGCCGGTCGCGCTCTACCTGCCGATCACGTCGGGCGGCCCCGCCGAGTCGCTTCTGGTGAGCGATCAGTACCTGGTCGTCGAGGTCTGGGGGAACGCGACCTACGCGTACCTGTACCCGGTCTCGGTGCATGCGGAAGAGAACCGCTCGTGGGGTGCCCCGTTCTCGAACCTGCGGGTCGGGGTCGGCCCTCCGACCGTGGTCAACGGCTCGGTGAGCGTGCCGGTCACCCTCAGCTTCACCAACCATGCGTCGTTCGCCGAAGTCGGAACCCTGTCGCTCGTGGTGCGCGGCGCGGGAGGTGCGACCTGCGGGTCGGCCTCGTTCCCGCTGGACGTCGTGCCCGGGGCGTACTTTTACGCCACTCAACCCGTCCTCTTGTCGAGCGGGTGCTCCGTGTCGGGGGGGACCGTGGACGCGACGTTCTCGGGACCGGCGGGCACGATCGTCCTACCGCCGCAGGCGATCCCATGAGCGTCGCCGTTCCCGCGAAGTTCCTCTCGTCGTACCACCGGATCCCGTCGCTCGGCTACCGCATCCTCGCCGGAACCGCCCGCCTCGTCCTTTTGCTGATCGCGCTGGTCGGAGTGCCCGCCGCGTCCCTCGCCTACCTCGACTCCCTCGGGATCTCGCTGCCGGTCCCGATCTCCACCGTGGTCGGCGCCGGGGTCGCGATCGCGGTGCTGTCGACCGCGCGCGCCATCGCCCGTCCCACCCGGGCGTACGGCCCCCTCTCGGTCGCTGCGTCCGCCGTGACGCTCGCCTACCTCCTCGCCCTCCGGCTCGCGTCGCCGTACCGCCTCGCCGCCCCGAGCCATTCGCTCGCGATCTCGGTCGGCTACGCGACCTTCCTCGACCTTGTCCTCCTCGTGCCCGCGCTCGCGCTCGTGTCGGGGATCGTCACGACGGTCGAGGACGTCCGCTCTCCGGGCGAGCGGCTCCCCTACGACTACCCGGCGTAGGAGCGAACGGGGGGCGACTACGCGCCCGCGACCTTGACCTCAACCACGCGCACCGGAGTGCGGGGCCGGTCGTTCCCGTCGCGCGGGACCGTCGCGATCTTCTCCACCACATCCTGACCGCCGCGGACCTTGCCGAACACGGCGTGGTGGTTGTCGAGCCAGCTCGTCGCGGCGAGCGTGATGAAGAACTGGCTGCCGCCCGTGTTCGGGCCGGCGTTCGCCATCGAGACCACGCCGGGGCCGGCAGTCCGCGGGGAGGGATGGAACTCGTCCGGGATCTCGTACCCCGGCCCTCCGGTCCCGTCGCCCTTGGGGCATCCGCCCTGGATCATGAATCCCGGGATCACGCGGTGGAACGTGAGGCCCGTGTAGAAGCCCTTCCGGACGAGGGTCAGGAAGTTCTCGACGGTCTTCGGGGCGCGGTCGCGAAACAGCTCGAGGCGGATGTCGCCGACGGTCGTCCTCAGGGTGACGGTGGGGTTCGCCATGGAAAAGCGACCGGGCGACGGACTAAAAGCGGCTCGGGGCCGCGCGACCCACCCTTTATGAAGGAGCGGGAGGCTATTTACACCAGGATCGGCGGCCGGGCCGCCGGACTTCGTCGATGAACCGGTCGATCGCGCTCGTGGGCGTGGCCCTCATCCTCGTGGGTCTCGCCCTGATCTCCTCGCCGATCGTCCTCTTTGGTCACGAAACCTTCGACCTCGAACAAGGGGCTGGCATCCTCTTGGTACCGGTGAGCCTGCTGGTCGTGCTGATCGGGGGCGTCCAGCCGAACCCCGAGCGAACGACGGTCGGCGGGACGTTCGGCAACCCCGAGGTCCAGGTGCGCCGGCCCCTCTCCCCGAAGCCGATCGAGGCGGCCCGGGGGCTGGGCTACAGTCTTCGCGAGCCGGTCTCGTGCCGCCACTGCCGCACGATGATCGCGTTCGACCTCGCGCTCTGTCCGCGGTGCGCGCGCCCGCGCGAATGTCGGAGCTGCGCCCGCACCCTCGGAATGGCGAGCGACCGAACGGACTGCCCGGGGTGCCACCGGATCGAGGCGTTCTGCAACTGTCCGCGGCTCGCCCGCCCCGCCGGGGCCGGTCCGGTTCCCTACGCCCAGCCCCGCAGGGGGTGACCCGATCCCCGACGACCCCCAGATCCCGCGCGGCGTCGTCCCGTTCGACCCGCGGAACGTCGAGGTCCACTTTGACGGGGCGTGCGACCCACCGAAGGGCGGCGGTGTCGCGACCTGGGGGTACACGGTCGAGGGAGGGGGGTTCCGCCACGAGGAGTGCGGGCTCGCGGTACGGCCGTACTCCCCGCACTCGACGAACAACGTGGCCGAGTACGTCGCCGCGATCCGGGCGCTCGAGTGGCTCGCGGAGCACGGCTACCGCGGGGCGGTGCGCGCGTACGGCGACAGCCAGCTCGTCGTCCGCCAGATGGACGGCTCGTACCGGGTCCGCGCGGAGCACCTGCGGGCGTACCACGACCGCCTGCTCCAACTCACGAGATCGTTCGCGTCGGTCGATCGGTCGAGTTCGAGTGGGTCCCCCGCGAGCGGAACGAACGGGCCGACGAGCTCTCCAAACGGGCGCTTGACGAGGCCAGCGCGGACACGAAGCGATACCGGCCGAAGGCACCGGTCGAAGTGGCGGCGGAAGACGAGCCGCCTGGGCCGGACGGCGCCTAGCCGTTCCAGCGGACCGTGTAGACGAGCGTTCGGCCCTCGATCGCCGCCCGGGCGCGAGCGGAGTCGACGTACGTCGCGAACGCGGCGGCCGCTTCGAGCGAGAGCTTCGGTCGCGTCCCGTAGCCCCGGGGGCTGCCCTGGCCGAGGATGACGGGCGGAGGGGCGGGCCCGGCGGGGACGACCGGAGGCTTGCGACCTTCGATCGTCACGACCCCTCGGTACCGGTCGCGGAACGTTCGGGGAGCCGGGCGTCTCGGCACGGAAGGGCCGCGAGCGGGCAGTAGGCTTCGCCGAACCCCATCGCCCCCAAGGGCAGCGCCGCGAGGATTCCCAGCCCTTCCTGTCTGTCCGACACGGTCTTCGGGCGCGTGTCAGACGCACGTCATACATAAACCCCGAAGCTCGACACGAAGCAGAGGGGTTCTCCAAGGCTCTCTCGTCAGGGATCGAGGGCCGACGGACGGCGGACACGCGGTCCCGGCCGGCTCGAAGGTTCAGCCCGTCGAGTAAAAAGGGCGGGCCGGTCTGTCGGCGTCGATGGCGCAGCCGGCCGGTTCCGAGATCGAGCGACTCCTCGAGCGCGCCGAAAGCCGGTTGCTGGAGATGTCGATCGACGCCCAGCGGGCCGACTGGCTCTACTCGACCTACATCACCCCCGACAGCGAGGCACTCTCCGCGCGCGCGTACGCTCGGGTCATCGCGGCCACCGTCGACCTCGCCAAGGAGACGACCCGCCTCCCGCCCGCCGACGCCTCGTCCCCCAGCGCTCGGAAGGTCAAGCTGCTACGCCTGATGCTGCCGCTGGTCGCCCCGTCCGACGCGGCCGACTCGGAGGAACTCACCCGACTCGTCGCGGCGATGCAGGGGAGGTACGCGAAGGGTCGCCACGTGCCGAAGGGCGCGACCGACGCGGTCGACCTCCAGGGCCTCTCGCACATCCTTCTCGAGAGCCGCGACCCCGACGTGCTCGAGGACGCGTGGACGGGCTGGCACCGGGTCGGTCGCGCGATGCGCCCGGAGTTCGTACGGTACGTCGACCTCGCGAACCGGGGGGCGCGGGAGCTCGGGTTCGAGGACACGGGCGCGATGTGGCGGTCGAAGTACGACATGGAACCGGCCGCGTTCTCCCGGGAGGTCGATCGCCTCTGGGAGGAGGTCCGCCCGCTCTACGTGGCCCTGCACGCTTACGTGCGGCGGCGGCTGCGCACCGTCTTCGGCCCGGATCGCGTGCCCGAACGTGGCCCGATCCCCGCCCACCTTCTCGGCAACATGTGGGCGCAGTCGTGGGAGGGGATCTATCCCCTTCTCGCGCCGACGGAGACGCGGCCGGGGATCGACCTCACGAAGATCCTCCTCGAGCGGAAGACCACCCCCACGGAGATGGTCCGCCACGCCGAGCGATTCTTCGTTTCGCTCGGTTTCGACCCGCTACCGGCGTCGTTCTGGGAGCGGTCGATGTTCGTCCGGCCGCGCGACCGCGAGGTCGTCTGCCACGCGAGCGCGTGGGACGTCGACTTCGTGGACGACCTGCGCATCAAGATGTGCATCGAGGTCACCGGCGAGGACTTCCGCACGATCCACCACGAGCTCGGGCACAACTACTACCAGCGGGCTTACGCGCGCCAGCCGTTCCTCTTCCGCGACAGCGCCCACGACGGCTTCCACGAGGCGGTCGGCGATACGATCTCGCTGTCGGTGACTCCGGAGTACCTCGCGCGGATCGGGCTCGTGGACGAGACCTCTCCGCCGGACGACGACATCGCGCTTCTCCTCCACCGCGCGCTCGAAAAGGTCGCCTTCCTTCCCTTCGGCCTGAGCGTCGACGCGTGGCGGTGGGACGTCTTCTCCGGGGCGGTCCCTCCCGAGCAGTACAACCGGGCCTGGTGGGAGACCCGACGGCGCTACCAGGGGGTCGCGCCGCCGCACGAGCGGACCGAGGCCGAGTTCGACCCGGGTGCCAAGTACCACGTACCCGCAAACGTCCCGTACATGCGCTACTTCCTCGCGCACATCCTCCAGTTCCAGTTCCACCGGGCGCTCGCGCGGGAGATGGGCGCCACCGGTCCGCTGCATCGGACCTCGATCTACGGCTCGCTCGCCGCCGGACGACGACTGCGAGCGATGCTCGAGATGGGCCAGAGCGAGGAATGGCCGACCGCCCTTGAGGCGATCGCGGGCGAACGGACGATGAGCGCGCGGGGCCTTCTCGAGTACTTCGCCCCGCTCCGGCGCTGGCTGGACGAACAGAACCGCGATGGCCCCACGGGCTGGTGAGCGTCGGGGCCGGTCGGCCCCTTCGTCGGGACGCGCCGCCGCCCGCCGCCTCGCCGCGGAGCTCGCCCGGTCGCTCGCGCGGGCGCCGAGGCGCCCCGCGCACCCGGCACTGCGCGCGTACCTCGGCTCACCCCTCCCCGTCCGGGGCGTCCGGGCCGCCGAGATACGACGGATCGCCCGAGAGTTCTGGCGCCGCGCGGGTCCGCCGAACCGCGGGACGTTGCGGTCCGTTCTCCGGGCGCTCTGGGCCGGCCGCTGGTTCGAGGAACGGGTCCTCGCGATCGAGATCCTCGCCCGGGCCGGGGTCGACCGCGGCGATCGCACGACGTGGCGGCTCGCCGACCGGTTCGTCGACACCGCGACCGGCTGGGCCCTCTCCGACAGCTTGGCCGCGGGACCGATCTCGCGCGGGCTCGCGGCCGACCCTCGTCGCTTCC
>JAKAVH010000160.1 GCA_021827545.1 Thermoplasmata archaeon | reverse complement strand
GAAGAGGTCCGTGAGCATCGGGGTGATCCCCGGGGAGAGGACAAAGCCCGACACACGGGCTCCGAGCGGCGGGGCGTATTTGGTGCTTGAGGCCCCCTTGGGACCCCCGGCCCACGGGACCCGGCGCTAGAGCGCGGTCGAGTCCACTTCACCAACGAGCTTTCCGCTGCCAATGGCCTCTGGTGCGTGAGGAGCGGTCATGACTTCCTCTGCAGCGCACGACCCGGGCTTCCCCGGGTCGAAGTGGACGGGGACCACCGCGGGGCTGGGCTGGCGACTGCTGCTGTCGATCCTTGGGCCCGTCGTCTGGCTGAGCTTCACCCTGCTCTACGTGGGATTCTGGTCGCCGGGCTTCAGCCTGTTCCAGAGCATCATCGTGATCCTGGTTTCGCTCCTCGTGCTGGGCGGGGTGATGGGCGCCGCCTGGGCGAGTTGGGGGATACGGCACCACGCGCCGGGTCGCTGACGGGGCCCGCGCCGCGTCACGGACGCGCTGGGCCACCGCCGCGCACCCCTCCGGCACGAGCCATGGCGGGCGTGAAGTCGAGTTGACAGAGCCGTCTAAGGGGCCTCGTCCGCTCGCTCGCTCGTGCCCCAGACCCGCCGACACCGCACCGACGAGCTCCGACCGCGCCGTCGGGAGGTCGCTCCTTCCCCGATAGAGGTCCGCCCCACCGGGTCGGCGGTGTACCCGCTGCGCGGCACCGAGGAAAGGGTCATCGCTGCGGCCGGATTCCCTTTTTCCCTGGCACCGCTCAACGTTTCAGGGGGCCGGCCCTAGGGAACGGACCGACACTCGCGAGGTCGAACGATCGATGACGGACCCTCCGGCGCCCCTTCGGACGCATTCTCACGCCCACGCCCACCACGACGGCCCCTCCATGGTTCGCCGGGCCTGGACTCGAAAGGAGGCGCTCGACGCGCTCGAATCCTCGGCCCGAAGGGAGACGCAGAACCCGGACTTCCTCTGGGAACGCGTCGGCCTTGCCGAGGGGGAGACGGTCGTGGACGTCGGTGCCGGGACGGGGTTCTTTGCCTTACCGGCGGCACGGCGCGTGGGCGGGGAAGGGCATGTGTACGCGGTCGACCTCTCGGAGGAGCTCGTGGACCTCATCCGAGAGCGGGCCGAGGAGGAGCACCTGACGCAGCTGCGCGTCGTGCACAACACGCTGACCTCGATCCCGCTCGCGTCGGGGATCGCGGACGTGGTCCTGCTCGCGAATGTGCTCCACGACATCCCCCCTTCGACGGTGGCCGAAGCGGCCCGCCTGCTCAAGCCCGAGGGACGTTTCGTGAACGTCGACTGGAAGAAGGAAGCGACCCCGGGGGGACCCCCGGTCGAGGTACGGCTCTCCATGGAGGAGGCGATCCACGCGCTCGGGACGCACGGGCTGGTCGACGTTGACCGCTGGGAGTTTGGCCCTTGGCACTATGCGATCCGGCTCGAGAGGGCCGACCGCGCCCAGAACGCGTCTCTCCGTTCGGAGTGAGAAGGATGGAAGGAAACGATACCGACCCCGAGCTGGCCGAGATCCGGGCCCGGCGCATCGAGCAACTGAGGAAGGATCGTGCGGCGTCGGCGATGCCGCCCCCGGCTCCCCCACCCCCGACCCGACCGACCGACCTGACCGCCGGGACGTTCACCGCGTTTCTGGGGGCGCATCCGCGCGTGGTCGTCGACGTGTGGGCCCCCTGGTGCGGTCCGTGCCGTACGATGGCACCGATCCTCGACGGTCTCGCCACCGAACTGGCGCCGGCGGTCTCCTTCGCGAAGCTGAACGCGGACGACGAACCGGGGCTTGCATCCCAGTTCGGAGTGGAAGGGATCCCCACGCTCCTGCTCTTCGAGCGTGGACGGCTGCTCGACCGGGTAGTGGGGGCGTATCCGAAGGAACCGCTTCGCCAGCACCTGCGGTCGGTGTACCGGCTTGGAAGCTAGACCGCGAGCGATCCGGCCCGGCGTCGGCGATCGGCCGGAGCCGGGGGCGGAGCCGGCGTCCGGTCATTCGACCCGCCCTCCCCGACGGGCTCGAGGTCCGTGAACAGGAACCCGTCACGCTCGACCGTTGCCCCGGTCCGGACCCGGATCGGATGCCGAAGCATTGGCCCGTCGCTGACGAACGTGTGGAACTCGCCGTTCTCCCCACACGGGTCCGCGGACTCGGGAAGGTCCTCGAGGAACTCCTCGTCGAACCGACGCCCCGCGAGCTCCCTCGGAATCCGGCGGGGGTCGAGGGAGACGACGTGGGCCACGAGGCCGGCGCCGATCATCGAACGCGCCAGCTTCGAGGTGTCCTGCCCCCACAGCGGGAACTCCGGCACGATCCCGGTCGACGCGAGCCGCTCCTCTCGGTACGCGCGGACGTCGGAGAGATAGAGATCGCCGAAGAGGAGCCGGCGCACACCGTCGCGATGCATCGCCTCGACCGCGGTCGCCATCGCGCGCTCGTACGTCTCGTTCGGGCACGGGTACGGGATCCGCACCCGGTAGACCGGGAGCCCGACGGCTTCGGCCTGGAGGTCCAGCAGGCGTTCACGCACTCCGTGGATCGACACGCGTCCGAAGGCGTCGGTCACCGTGGTCAGTAGCCCCACGACGTCGAGCCGCCCTTCGCGTCGAGCCTCCCACAGGGCGAACGCCGAGTCCTTGCCGCTGCTCCAGGAGACGACCGTCCGAGGCTTCGTGCGGACCTCCGCCGCTCTATCCCGACCGCCGCTTTGAGCTTCAGGCTTTGCGGCCGTCCGGACGCGGGGCCTCATCGCGGGATGCTCAGCCGCGTCCGGCTCCCGCACGGGTTGCGCCGGCCGAACGGAGAAGTCTTGGGGGGAGCTCCGGATTCCGGAAGACCGTGACCCGAGCGGGCCTTGGCCGCACCGAGGTCTGGGACCCGCCGGGGTCGGCCGGGCTCTCAGAGGTCGAGGCCGCGAAACGCCGGGTCGAAGAGGGACCGAACGAACTCCCTCAGCGGAGCGGCCGGAATCCCTTCCGGATCGCCCGGGAGGTCCTCGCGGAGCCGATGATCGCGCTCTTGCTCGGAGCCACCGCCCTCTACGTCGCCTTCGGTGAGCCGAGGGATGCGCTCGTCCTCGGGCTCTCCGTGATCGTCGTGGTCTCCCTGGACCTGTACCAGGAGAGTCGGGCCGAGCGGGCGCTCGAGGCATTGCGCGAGCTGGCGGCCCCCGCGGTGACGGTGTTGCGGGACGGACGACGCCGCTCGCTCCCGACCCGCGAGGTGGTCCGGGGCGATTGGATCGGACTGTTCGAGGGAGAGCGCGTCCCGGCGGACGGCGAGCTGCGCGCCGGGGTCGGCCTCCTTGTCGACGAGTCGCTCCTCACCGGGGAGTCCGTGCCGGTGCGCAAGGTCGTGGGGCCAGGGACGACCGAGTGGGGGCGCCCGGGCGGAGAGGACCGTCCGCTCGTCTACGCGCAGACGCTCGTGGTGCGCGGCCAAGGGTGGGTGGAGGTCCGGGCCACCGGCGCCCGCACCGAGGCGAGCCACATCGCCGCGACGCTCGCGGCCGTGGAGACCGCGACTCCGCTGATCCGCCAGCAAACACGCCCTCTGGTGGTCGGCGTCGGGACCGCGGCCGTCGCCCTCACGGCCCTTCTCGCGATCGTCGTGGGGCTCCGCTCGGGGGATTGGATCCTGGGTCTGCTCGCGGGCACGGCGCTCGCGATCGGGCTCCTGCCCGAGGAGATCCCGATCGTGACCACGGTCTATTCGGTGCTGGGCGCACGTCGCATGGCCCGGCACCAGGCGCTGGCTCGGCGGTTCGGCACGATCCCGACGCTCGGATGCCTGACCGTTCTCTGCACGGACAAGACGGGGACCCTCACGCTGAACGAGATGCGCGTGTCGGCCCTCGCAGTCCGGGGGCGGTCGGGTCCCGAGATCCACCGTCTCGGCCCCTGGGAGGACGCCGCGTCGCGGACCCTGCTCGAGACCGCCGCGCTCGCGGGAGAACCCGAAGCGACCGATCCGATGGAGGTCGCGATCGCCGACGCGGCCCGAACGCTCTCTCCGCCCCCGGGCGGGGAGATGACGCTCCTCGAACATCTTCCGTTCACTCCGTCCTTTCGGGTCGTGCGAAACCGCTGGTCCCAAGGGCCCGGCCACGCCCGGCCGATCGTGGTCGCCGCGAAGGGTGCCCCGGAGGACCTGCTCGGCGTCTGCCGTCTCGACGACCCGGAGCGCGGCCGCTGGGAGGAGACCGTGCTCGCGCTCGCGCGTGAAGGGTTCCGGACGCTCGGGGTCGCACGCGGACCGCCGGAGGGCTTGCCGGAAAGCGAACCCGCCGACCCGGCGTCGTTGGAGTTCCTCGGCCTCCTCGCGCTCGCCGACCCCCTGCGGCCCGGCGTTCCCGAGGCGGTGGCTCGCTGCGCAGCCGCGGGGATCCGGGTCGTCCTGATCACCGGCGACCACCCCGAAACGGCTCGAGCGATCGGACGGTCCGCGGGACTGCCGAGGATCAGCGAGATCCTGACCGGCGACGATCTGGAGCAGCTCTCGCCAGAGACCCTTCGAGAGCGGGTGCGAGAGAACAAACTGATCGCAGCGGTCCGCCCGGAACAGAAACTGCACCTGGTCGAGGCGCTCCGGGCGAACGGTGAGGTCGTCGGGATGACCGGGGATGGCGTGAACGACGCGCCGGCGCTCCGCGCGGCCCACGTCGGGATCGCGATGGGACGCCGCGGAACCGACGTGGCCCGTGAGGCGGCCTCCCTCGTGCTCCTCGACGACGCCTTTCCCACCGTGGCGGAAGCGATCGCCCTGGGTCGCCGGGTCTACGAGAACATGCGCAAGGCGCTCTACTACATCGTCGCGGTCCACGTGGCGATCGCGGGGATGGCGCTCTTGCCCGTCCTCCTCGGCTTTCCGATCCTTCTCTACCCGGTGGAGATCGTGTTCCTCGAGCTGATCATCGATCCGGTCTCCTCTCTGGTCTTCGAGGGCGAGCCGCAGGAACCGGAGGCAATGCGTCGACCACCGCGCGACCCGGACGAGCCACTTCTCGGCCGCCGTGCGCTCCTCGGGGGCCTCCTGCTCGGCGTGTCGGGGCTCGTCGCATCGATCGCTGTCTACCTTGGGGCGCTCCTCCTCGGGCACCCGGCCGCAGAGAGCCGGGCCCTCGGCTTCGCGACCCTGATCGTCGGGAACCTTACGATGGTCTTCCTCTGCCGGTCCTCCTCCGCGAGCTTCTTCGCGAGCCTCAAGGTGCCGAATCCGATCGCGTGGGCCGTGGGGGCGTTCGGGGTCTCGCTGCTCCTCTCCGCCCTCTACCTTCCCGGGCTCTCCGCGATCTTCCAGTTCGGTGCACCGCCGGCCGCCGAGCTGGCGCTCGCCGCGGCGCTCGGAGCGACCGCGGTGCTATTCAACGACGGGCTCAAGCGGCGCTGGCTCCCCTCGGCCTCTAGGTCGAAGGTAGGGGTCGATGCCGGTGGGGGGCGAACGGCCGGCCGATGATCGACCCGCGGGTGCCCGGCTCCGGCGGGGGGCCCGGCTCAGGGGGTCTCGCGAGGGAGGTCGAGGTCCGGATGGCGGATCCCCCGCCGGGTCACGAGCCCGACGATCCGCACCGGCTCGTCGACCGAGATCACCGCCGCGGCGTTCTCACCGGACGCTTCCATGACCTTCAGCGCCTGCTCGGCCGACGTGTCGGCCGAGAGCAGAACGTCGACCGGCCGCGCGATCTCCAGGATAGGGGTCGACTCTCGCTGGTCGGGCGGCACCCTCAAGAGATCGCTCAAACGGGCCGCCCCAATCCAACCGCCCGCGGATTCTACCGACAGGACCGAGCGGCCGTGCGTGACCGCGAGGTCGATGGCCGACCCGATCGCCATCGACGGCGGCACCACCTCGGACTGCTGCGAAGCGAGCTCTCCGACCGGCGCTTCGGCCAGGAAGTAGCGGCGATACTCTTGGAGGTGGGCCGGGCTCTGGAGCCGGGTCGGCAGCTGCTCGCCGTAGAGATGGACGCGTCCGGTCACGACGTAGGCGATGAAGATCGACAGCATCGCCGCCGGTAGCACGGTGTAGCTTCCGGCCATCTCGGTGACCATGATGAGCACCCCCAGCGGGGCCTTCGAGATGCCGCCGAAGAACGACATCATCCCGACGATCGAGAAGACGGCGACGACCCCGCTCGGCACGAGCCCGGGGAGGAACGTGTGGAACGCGCCCCCCACGGCCGTTCCGAGGAGAGCGCCTACGACCACGCTCGTACCGAAGAGACCCGCGCTCCCGCCGCTACCGACCACGAAGGAGGTCATCACCATGCGGAGGAGGACCGCGGCCAGCAGGAGGAAGATGACCAGGATCGTGTAGTTCCCCGAAGAGAGATTGCCGGTCATCGCCGCCTGGACGAACCCGTAGCCGATGGCGAGCGAGGAGAGCGCTGCGAAGTGTTGCTGCTGGGGCAGGAGGAAGTACGCTCCGAGGAAGATCCCGGAGGCGATCGCCGCGCCCACGGCCGGTCGCAGCAGCGGATGCAGGTTTCCGCTCGCGAACCAGGAGTCGGTCCGATGGTACAGGTACGTGAACAAAAGACCGAACCCTCCGCAGACGACCCCGAGGATCGCGTAGAGCGGGAGACGGCGGGGATCGAACGCGTAGCTGGCGAGATTCGTCCCGGTGGCGAACAGGGTGTGGAATCCGAAGATGCTGGAGTAGACGGAGTAGGCGACCACCGACGCGATGATTCCCGGGACAAAGACCTCGGGTTCGAAGTCGGCGGTGTAGAGGATCTCGGCCCCATAGACCGCGCCCCCGAGCGGGGCGCGGAAGATGGCGCCGATACCGGCTCCCATCCCGGTCGCGAGCGCGACGCGCCGGTCCCGGTCCCCGAGGCCGATCAGGTCGGCCCAGATCGAGCCGAACCCCCCTCCGATCTGCGAGACGGGCCCCTCCCGACCCCCGCTTCCCCCCGTCCCCAAGGTGATCGCGCTCGCGAGCGCCTTCAGGACCGGGACGCGGAGCCGGATCCGTCCGGCCCGTCGGTGGAACGCTCGGATAGTGGCGTCCGTCCCGTGGCCGGCGATCTCGGGCGCGAGGTACCACGCGATCGCACCGACGGCGAGCCCTCCACCCATCATGATCGCCGGCACCAAAAGGATGCGCGGGAAGCTGCTCGACCAGACGAGCTGGGATGCGACCGCCGTGCCCTCCGTAGGCAGCGTGAGACCGGCGATCTGGCTCAGGAACAACGTCGAGACCACCGTAATGAGGTAGTAGAAGGCGGCCGCGCCGAGGCCCGCGATAATGCCGACAGGAACCGCGATGACCACCCATTTCGCGAGGTCACGGTAGACCTCGGTCCACCGCATCGAACTCCAGCGACCGAAGAACGGGGGGGAGCGCCGCCGAGACCCGAAGGCGTCCGGTGGGGGCTCCTCCACCTCGGGACTCAGCGCGGCGCCGGACGATCTTCCCCCGAGTGACGTGAGCTGTTCACCGAGAGCGACCACATCGCTGCAGAGGTAAGGACCTTGCGACCCCCCGCGCGACGTTCGATCCCCCTTCGAAATCGGAGCCCCCGGGGCGACGCGGCGGGCGCCCCCCGGCCTACCCCCTCGACTCCTCGGCGACGGCGGGCGACGGAGGTGCCTGGACGGTGAGGTACGGGAAGACCGCTGCGATCAGTTTGTTCTCTGCCTTGCGGAGCAGCGACTCGAAACCCGGCCGTGAGATCCCGAGGCTCTCCGCGAGCTGCTCGGTGCGGACCGTCCGGGGGATCCGGTAATAGCCGCGCAGAATCGCCCGGACGAGGGCCTCCCGCTGACGAACGGTGAGCTCGTGGAACAGCGCGCCGATCGGGACGAGGAATCCTCCCTCGAACTCGAGCGACGTGAGCGGCTTCGTACCCGCCTCGACGACCTGCACTTCGTCCGGCAGGTGGCCGAGGACTCCGGGATCGAGGCGCTCGGCTTCCGCGAGGAACTGGTAGCTCTCTCCGGCCGGACCGTATCGGGAGGGCGGCAAGTAGAGGTATCCCTGCCCTTCGATCGTCGGGATGACCCGCCCCGACCCGCAGCAGGCACAGCGGGCGAAGCGGACCAGGGCCGCCCCGCTCTCCGGATCCTCGTAGAGGACCTCCCCGCCGATCGATCGGTATGCCCCGACCACGCGGACCGCCGCGGCAGGTTCGGTGGCGTGGATCTCAAGGATCGCTTCCCGACCCCGATGACAGAGGTGCGTGACCCGGGTGCCCTCTTCGGCGGTGACCGGTCGTGCGAACGGGCACGGGTGCGTCACTCGGAGGTTCACGATCTGCATGGGCCCGGGGCATCGAGGGACGGCGGAAAAGGGTAGTTGCCTAGGCAACGAGCGAGCTCTTCGACTCGCCCTCGCTGGAGAGGGTGAGACTTCCATGCCGGTCTACGAAGTGGAGCACAAGTGGACGAGCGACAAGACGAGCACCGTGGTCGAGAAGGTCCAAGGGGCGATCGCGGCCGCGAAGCAAGGACAGATCCCGGCGGGATTCCGCCCGATCTCGATCGTAGCGGTCCCGGGGAAGACCGAGGCCCACTGCCTGTGGGAGGCGCCGAGCGCTCAGAGCCTCGAGAGCGTGTACGCGAGCCTCGCCCTTCCGACAAGCCGGTCGATCCGAGAGGTCACCGCCTTCTACACGGCGTAGGTACCTAGAGGAACCTCCTTCTCCGCTCGGCGGGCCAACCCATTCCCCCCTTCCGGGGCCTAGCGCCTCGTCTACGTCCGCGCGGCCCGGGGACGACACCGCACTTCCTCGGGGGCGGGGCACCGTTCGTCCCCCGGTAGTCAGAGGAAAGCCCAAGGAGGGCACGAGGCTGGGTCTTCGGTGGGCAGCATGTTCTCGCAGCTCGTGGACCAGGGTATCGCGGTTGTGATCTATGTCATCCTCGTCAGCTCCATGGCCTACGGGCGCCCTCCACGGCCGGCCCGTGTCGGCCCCGGCTCCGCGCCGGCCGGGGAGTCCGGCGGCCTTCGGTTCGACCCCACGGAACTGCTGTGGATCGCGGCCCTCGCGATCACCGCGCTCTACCCACTCGGCGTCCTTCTCTTCTCCGAGAATCTGCGGCGATTCCCGTTCGCCGTCACGTTCGGCGGCGACGAAGCGTTCCAGATCGCGGGCCTGGTCCTCGTCGCGGCAGCTGGCTTCCTGCTCGCGACCGCGTTCCGCGCCCTTGGCCGATTCGCGACGGTGCGCATCGAGGTGTCGGAGGAGCATCGCGTCGTGCAAAGCGGCCCGTACGCGGTCATCCGTCATCCGATGTACACGGCGAACATCTTGTGGACCGCGGGGATCGCGCTCGCGTTCCTCAGCACGTTCCTTTGGGCGCCGGTCGCCGCGATCGTGTTGCTCGCCCGGATGCGAGCCCGGCGGGAGGAGCAGCTCTTCCTTCGCTCGCCGCGCCTGGGCGGGGAGTACGAGGCCTACTTCCGCTCGACCGGCCGCTTCCTGCCGAAGCGCCGCCGACCATCGATGGGACCGCCCGTCGACCCGGGCCCACCTGGGAACGAGGTGCGCTAAAAACCGCCGGGCGTATCCCCGGGCGGGAGGAATCCGTGCGGCGACCGCTGGGTCGGGACCTCTGGCGACAGTCGTTTCCGTTCACCTGTGGACCCGCGGCGCTCGGTGGGGTCCTCTCGGCCCTCGGCTGGAACCCTTCGGGCGACCGGGGCGAGGAGGAGCTTGCGATCTGGCGAGAGAGCACGGCCGTAGCCTGCCCCGGGGCCCACCCGCTCGGGCTCGCGCTCGCGGCGCGGCTTCGCGGATTCGATCCCGAGGTCGTCTGGCTCGGGCCTCGGCCGTGGCTGTGGCCTCACGTCCGCCGGGATCACCACTTCTCCCGCAAGTCCGAGTACGTCCGCATCGAGGGCTTCTTTGCCCGGGAGGCCCGCGCCGCCCACATCCCGGTCCGTCGAGGGCTGGGTTCGACCCCCACGGCATCGCCGGGTCTCCTCCTCGTGACCGTGCACGGCGCGCGGGACGAACGCCACGATCCGCACTGGGTTGGGGTCCTTCCCGAGGGCGACCGGCGCTGGATTTCGGACCCGCTTCGATCCCGAGCCTGGTCAGAGCGGACCCCCCTTGCCGGCCGCTGGACCTCCTCCGGATTCGAGGGAACCCGCGTCTGGATCGGACTCCGCCCCCGAAAGTCGGCGGCCGCCTCGGTACCCGCCCGGCTCGGTACCCGCTGACCGCTCCGTGCGCCTTCTCTCGAGCCTGCTCACGGGCCTTGGAGGCGCGGGCGGGATCGGTCGATCAGCGGAAGAGATTCACCTTCGCGAGGTCGACGATCTCATCCCCGCGGCCGCTCAAAACCGCTTTCAGGACCCAGAGCCCGAACCCCTTGACGGCCGACCGCTCGATCGTGGGGGGCATCACGATCTCCTGCCGAGCGACGACGGCGTCGAGCAGCGCGGGTCCCGGGTGGGCCAGGAGCTCTGCGACCTTGGGCGCCACCTCGGCCGCCGTCTCCGCGCGGAGACCGAGGAGTCCGACCGACGTGGCGAGCGCTGCGAAGTCCGGGTTGACGAGGTCAACACCGGATTCGAGAAGACCGGCCGACTTCTGCTCGAGCTGGACGAAGCCGAGCGACCGGTTGTCGAAAACGATGACCTTGACGGGCAGCTCGAGCTGGCGGAGCGTGAGGAGCTCTCCGAGCAGCATCGACACGCCCCCATCCCCCGAGAGACTGATCACCGGTCGATCCGGATAGGCGTGCTGGGCCCCGATCGCCTGCGGCAGGGCGTTCGCCATCGAACCGTGCCAGAACGATCCGACAAGCTTTCGACGGCCGAATATCCTCAGATAGCGGGCCGCCCACACCGTCGGGAGTCCCACATCACACGTGAACACCGCGTCCGGGCCGGCCATCTCGTCGAGCACTCGCGCGACGTACTGAGGGTGGATCGGCGGCTTCCCCGAACCCGCCGTCGCAAGATCGTCGAGCGACTGCCGTGCGCGCTGATAGTGGCTCTGCGAGGCGATCAGGTGCTCGCTCCCGCTCTTCGGCGTAAGCCGTGGGAGCAGGGCCCTCAAGGTTGCGCCCACGTCCGCCACGATCCCGAGGTCGATCTTCGTCCTCCGCCCAAGATGGGTCGGGTCGAGGTCGATCTGCACGGTGCGGGTCCCCTGGGGGTAGAACTGCCGGTAAGGGAAGTCGGCCCCCACCAGGAGCAAAAGATCCGCATCGAGCATGGCATGATAGCCCGAGGTGAAGCCGATCAGACCGGTCATTCCCACGTCGTACGGGTTGTCGTGCTCGAGCTCGTTCTTTGCCCTCAGGGTATGGACGATCGGAGCACGCAGTCGAGCGGCGGTCTCGAGCAGCTCGCTCCTCGCGTCCCGGCAACCTCCGCCGGCGAGGATCGTGACCTTCCCTGCCTCGTTGAGCCAACGGGCGAGCTGCTCGAGCTCCGACTCGCCCGGAGGCGCCGGGGGCGGATCACCGCCCGATCCGAAGGAAGGGGCCGGGTCCTCGGACGGCCGTTCGGCGACATCGCCGGGGATCACGACGACCGCGACGCCACGACCCCTCAGCGCCGCGCGGACCGCGGCTTCGAGGATGGGCGAGAGTTGGTCGGGGGCGAGGACGACCCCCGCATAGTGACTGCAGCCACGGAAGATCTCCTCGGGCCGGGTCTCCTGGAAGTAGTCGGACCCGATCTCGGAGCTGGGGATCTGCGCGGCGATCGCGAGCACCGGGGCTCGGCTCCGGTGGGCGTCATAGAGCCCGTTGATGAGGTGCAGATTGCCGGGACCGCAGCTCCCCGCGCAGACCGCGAGCCGGCCGGTCAATTGAGCCTCGGCTCCGGCGGCAAACGCCGCCGCCTCCTCGTGACGCATGTGTCGCCATCGGATGTTCTCGCGAGACCGCAGCGAGTCCGTGATCGCGTTCAACGAGTCTCCCGCGACCCCGTAGATCGAGCGGACCCCTTGCGAGGCCAGCGCATCGACCAGAACGTCTGCGACCCGCGCCATGGTTCGATCCGGAGCGACTCCTCCCGGTGCGGTGAGGCGCAGAACCTCATTACGTGGCGGAGTGCGACGAGACGCTCCTCGCCTTCGGTCGCTTCACGTGGAAGCCGTAGCCCCCCGGTCTACGGGAAATCCGTCCAGGGCCCCCGCGAGTCCCGGCCTCCGCGCCCACCGGGCTCGAGATCGGGCCCGAGGATCCGAGGGCCCCCCCGACGACCTAAAGGGCGTCGCGATGCCGTAGCGCTCGACGGGCCCGAACCGGTCCCCCCTCGGGACCAAGTCCGGTTGCTTACCCACCCTCGCGGACCGGTCGAGTTCTCCCCGAGAGCGAGCGCGCGTCAGCTCTCGCTCTTCTCCCCTACCCTCACCGCGAGCGGCTCCCCGACCCTCCTCCCAAGCCGAACCTCGGCGACGCCGTCGAACGAGCCCGGCGATAGCGTTTCGACGACCCGCACCTCGGCGCCCGGTACGTACGGAGCTCGGCCCGGCCCACCATCGCGTCCTGAGGGGAAGGCGGAGGGGAACGAATCGAACTCTTCCGCCATGCACCGGCCCCCGGCCGGGAAATCGTTTAACGCGCACGCTCC
>JAKAVH010000088.1:9417-12573 GCA_021827545.1 Thermoplasmata archaeon | reverse complement strand
GACGGAGTGCGCGCGCCGGACGATGGCGGAAGCGGGGACCGAGCCGAAGTCGTACCGGCACGTCGTCTTCCACCAGCCGAACGGAAAATTCCCCCAACGCGTCGGAAAGCAGCTCGGGTTCACCGAGGAGCAGATGCGCTACGGGCTCGTCACCCCGTACATCGGCAACACCTACTCGGGGGCGGCGCTGATCGGGCTCGCGAATGTGCTCGACCACGCCGGGCCGGGCGAGCGGATCCTCGTCGTCGGGTACGGATCGGGGGCCGGGTCGGATGCGTTCGACCTCGAGACGACCGACGAGCTCGCACGGTTCGCCCGCGACTACGGCGAGCCGGTCGACGTGGCCCTATCGGGAGGCATTGCGCTGCCGTACGCGGTGTACGCCAAGTTCCGCGGCAAGATCCACATGGGAGGCAGCTAGCGATGCGCGACGTCGCCGTCCTCGGCGTCGGCCAGACGAAGTTCGGCGAGCTGTGGGACCGGTCGTTCCGGGAGATCGGGATCGAGGCCGGCCTGCAAGCGCTCGTCGACGCGAAGCTCTCCAGCAAGGACGTCCAGGCGCTCTACCTCGGCAGCATGGCGTCGGGGTCGTTAGTCGACCAGGAACACATCGCCCCGCTGATTCTCGACTACGCCGGGCTGTCGAGCCGACACCTGCCAGCGCTGCGGGTCGAGGGCGGCGGCGCGTCCGGCTCGCTCGCCGTACACCAAGGGTACCTCGCCGTCGCGAGCGGCCTCTACGACTACGTGGTCGTCGGCGGCGCGGAGAAGCTCACCGACGTTCCCGATACGACCGGCAACCAGATCGCGAGCGCGTCGGCCGACCACGAGTGGGAGGTCGTCTTCGGCGCCACGCTGCCGGCGCTCTGGGCGCTGATCGCCCGACGGCACATGCACGAGTTCGGCACCACCCGTGAAGCGCTCGCGTCCGTCGCGGTGCACGCCCACGCCCAGGGGGCGAAGAACCCCCTCGCGCATTACCGCAACAAGCTCACGATCGACCAGGTCATCGGCGCCACCCCAGTGGCGGAGCCGCTCGGCGTCTTCGACTGCGCCCCGCTTTCGGACGGCGCCGCGGCGATCGTCCTCGGCCCGTGGGAGAAGGCGCGCCAACACACCGACACCCCGATCCGCATCCGCGCGAGCGAGGTCGGGACGGACACGATGGCCGTCCACCACCGGCGATCGGTGACGACCCTTGACTCGACGGTCGCGGCCGCCGAGCGGGCGTTCCGCTCCGCGCGGCGCGCGCCCGCGGACGTGGACGTCGCCGAGATCCACGACGCCTACTCGATCGCGGCGCTCTGCGCCCTCGAAGACCTTGGCTTCGTGGAGAAGGGGGCGAGCGGGCCGGCGTTCGCCCGCGGCGAATTCTCCGGCGGCCGCCTGATGGTCAATCCGTCGGGCGGCCTCAAGGCGCAGGGCCGCCCGTTCGGGGCGGTCGGGGTCGCGCAGATCGTCGAGATCGTCCGGCAGCTTCGGGGGGAGGCGGGCGAACGCCAAGTCGCGGGCGCGACCGTCGGGCTCGCCCACGACGTCGGCGGCACGGGGGCGACGAGCGTCGTTCACCTGCTCGAGCGGGCGAATTAGGAGGGAACGATGTCGATCGCACGATTCTGGCGCGAAACGCCCCAGCGGTACAACCTCGGCGGCTCGCGATGCTCGGTCTGCCAGCACGTCTACTTCCCGCCGCGCACGGTCTGCCCGTCGTGCACGAACCATCGGGCCTCGATCGGCAAGATGGTGCCGTTCCAATTGTCGGGGGACGGCGAGGTGACGTCGTTCACGGTCGTCCACGACGCCGCCGAAGGGTTCGAGATGCAGGTGCCGTACGTCCTCGCCCTCGTGAAGACGGTCGAGGGACCGACCCTCACCGGCCAGGTTGTCGACGTCGACCCGTCGCAGGTCACGATCGGCCTCAAGGTGCGCGCGACGTTCCGCAAGCTTCGCGAGGAAGGCAAGGCCGGGGTGATCCATTACGGCTACAAGTTCGCCCCCCGCACGGACGACCGATCCGCCGCGGAGCGGAGCCGCTCGCGGGCCGGGACCTTCGGAAAATCCGCGTCCGAGCCGGCGTCGGCGTGACCGCGTCATCCGCGCCGGACGAGCGGGACGGCCCGGACGCCTCCGACGACACCGAGTACGCCCGGGCGTACGCGCAAGGCTACGGCGACGGCGTCCGCAGCGCGCTCCGAGAGGTCGTCGCTCACGTCACGCGCGGCCACACCACGGCCGAACTCCGGATGCTCATCGAGAGCCGGCTCGCCCGGCTGTCGGAGGAGGTCGAGGCGAAGCGTCGGTCGTTGCTCGCCCCTCCCGAGCGGCCGGCTTGGGGCGCCCTCCTTCGGAGCGCCCCGGTGCGCCCGTGGAGCGCGCCGACCGGCGCCCCGCCGGCCCCGTCGGTTCGTCCGGGCCAATCGTTCTTGGTACGGGAGGATCGGCCTCGCCGGGCCGTCGAGATCGTCCGTCGATCCGCCGCCGGGTTCGCCCGGACGATGATCGTTTCGCTGCATCCGCCGGCGTTCGACGGCCTCGCGCCGTCCGCGCGGGTCGAAGTGCCGCTCGCGCCGGCCGGCCCGGCCCAATCGGCGCCGTCGCTCTCCGAGATCAGCGGCCGGATCACCGAGCGGCTGGCGAACGCGGAGGGCCCTGTGCTCCTCTACGTGGACGCTCTCGAGTACTTCCTCGCCTACGAGTCGCCCGACACCGTCCTTCGGTTTGTCGCGTGGCTTCTCGAGGAGACCCGCCGGCGGGGGGGCGGGCTCGTGGTGAGCGCGGATCCCCAAGCGTTCGATCCCCGGGAGATCGGCCGGCTCCAGCGCCTCTTCCCGTCCGTGCTCTAGGCCCGGGACGGGCCGGCGACCGTCGGACGGCCGATCAGCCCCGAGCCATCTCCGACGGGCACCGGCGCCGCGTCCGGACCCGCGAAGTACAGGCCGTGGTGCGGCCGCCGCGGCAGGGTGAGCCGCCGACGATCGAACAGGAACGGATTGTAGCGGCGATGCGCGATCGCCTCGACGCGCCATCGCGCCCAGCGGAGACGCCGGCGAAACGCTTCGAATCCCCAGTTGACGTCCTCGAAGACGACGTCTTCGTCGAACGGGAAGAACGCGGTGCGTCGCACCGCGGTCATGCTGCCGGCCGTGAACGGAACCC
>JAKAVH010000088.1:0-9407 GCA_021827545.1 Thermoplasmata archaeon | reverse complement strand
AGTGGATCCGGGTGATACAGTTGACGAACCCGGTGCCGAGATACGAGTACCAGTCCCGAACCCGGATCCGGTGGATCGGCACCGCGTAGTCGCCCGGCAGCCCCTCGAGCGTTCCGAGGTCGCCGTTCACCTCGATGTCGTCGTCCATGAAGACGAGCCAATCGCCCCGGGTCCGGGCGACGCCCCAGTTGCGGGCGCTCGCGATGTTGCCGCCTTCCACGAGGAGCGTCTCGGCCGGGACGGTGGAGGCGCGCATCGGCCGGAGCACCGATTCTGGGTAGTCCGCGATCGAGCGGACCGGGACGATGATCGAGATCCGGGGGAGCGTTCCCATCGGTGGAACCACCCGAGGGGGCGTATCGGGTCAAGTAGAAAAGGGATCGGCCGCGGCCGCCCCTTTGCCCGGAACGGGTCGGGCCTGTCGGGAATCTCCGTCCCGGTCGGGATCGGCCGGGGCTTTTGAACCCGAGGTCACTGGCTTAGAAGGCCAGGGCTTTCTCCGAGCTAAGCTACAGGCCCGACCGGTCCCTACCGGGGCCCGACCCATAATCCTTGGCTCGCGGGCCGCGCCGGGCGCCCCCCCGATCCGGGCGGGCGTTCGCGGACCCGGCCGCGATCCCGGGCCGGTGTCGGCTGGGCGACCGCGCGGCCGGGGGTTCCGTCCGGTGCGCTCGGACCCGCCGTCGAGGGGCGGCCGGTGGGCGTCGCGGTCCGACGGCGCTCGCGACGAGGTGGGCGAGGCGCAACGGCTCCGGCCAGAAACCGTGCACCATCAAAGCTCGGACCAGGCGGGCCGCGGCGTCCGAAGACGCCCCGACCGACGCCGCATAGATCGGCGCACCGCGCGTCCTCACGGGGCGCAGGGGATACCGGCGCATCGCCCGCCAGCGAAGAAGGCCGTCGCGAGGAAACCACTTCGCGAGCGCGGAACGGATCCGGACAAGGTCGGGAGGCCGGCGGGTCACCGCGATGACGGGCAGCCCGAGGGTCCGGTGAAGGCGGCCCAAGGAGACCACGTTGAACCCGCCGACGACGATCCCGTCGAGCAGCACGGCCCGAGCGTCCCCGAGACGGCCGGTCGACTCGACGAGCCGGGCGATCGCCTCGGTCGCATCGGTCCCGTCGACCCGAACGCGGGAGACCGCCACGGTTTCGACGGTTTCGGGTCGCCGAACGACGACCGCGGCGATCGGCGCGAACCGGTCGTTCCGTCCGAACCGACCGTCGTCCACTCCGATGAACCGGGCATGCGGCTTGGTCCACGCGCGCTCCAACGATAAGACCCGGTGGGGGCGTACGGTCGTCCGAGGGTCGGCGTGGAGCAACGGCGATGCCCCGCGTGCGGCGTCGAGTTTGCCACGACGCCGCCGGGCCGCGGGGCGACGGACTGGACCGCCTGCCCTCGCTGTCGGACTCCGCTGCCGATCGTCGGACGTCGGGATCCTCCTCCGCTGTTCCGTTGGGAGGTCCTTCCGGGGCTATATGCCCCTCCGCTCGCGATCCGGCACCCGCGCCGGAGCTCCCGGCGGCTCGCCGGGTACGTCGTGCTCGTCGCCGCCGCCCTGACGTTCGCCCTGGCGGGCGCGGTCGTCGTCTACGCCGCCCAAGCGCTCAGCCCGGCGAGCTACACGGTCTCGGGAACGGTCTATCGCGCGGCGTCCGCGGGGGGAGGCCCGCTCGCCGGCGCGACCGTCACGCTCACGCTGACCGACACGGGCCAATCCCGAACGGCCGTGAGCGCGGCCAACGGCACGTTCGTCTTTGGGAACGTCCCGTCCGGAGGCCTCGTCGTGAACGTCACCGCCGCCGGATTCGCCCCCGCGGTCCTCGAGACGTTCCTCTCGCCGGTCTACCAGGGGAGCGGAGGGGGGACGAGCTTGACGTTCACCCTCGCACCGGGAGCGCCCGTGAACGCCTCGGTGACCGTCGCCTCCCCGTTCGATACGCTCGAGGATTTCGTGGCGAGCTTCGGGGCCGCGGGCGTTCTCCTCGGGCTCGCGGCGATCGTCATGACGGTCGCCGGGGCCGTTCCCCGACGGGACCGGCGACCGGCGATCGGAGCGGTCGGTGCGGCGGCGGGTTTCCCCGTGCCGATCGTGCTCGGCGTCCTCTACATCGGGGTGGCGGTTCCGTGGATGCTCGCCGCCGCCGCGGTCGTGGCGGCGCTGAGCGCGTTTGCCTTCGCCGCGTGGCTCGTGCCGCTCTGGCGAGACGCAAGACCGCCGTTCCTCGACTCACCGTAGTCGTTCGAGCGTTCCGGCGTCGCTCGGGAGCCACGGCTTCCGCCGCGCGGCCACAGGCTATTCGAACGATTCCGTCGCCGAGACGGGCCGGCCGGGAATCGGCCGACGTCCTCGGTAGCCTTCCCGGAGGCCGTGGAAGTAGCCGACCTCCCCTTCGCCTCGGCGCCAGCAGAGGAAGACCGGACCATCGGGCTGCATCGACCAGAAATCGACGAGGCCCCGATCCAGGTCCTTGATCTCGATCCCTTCGCGCTGGAGGGCACGAACGGCTTCCTCGATCCGACGGGTCAGGTGCCGCCACTCGGCCGCGAGGCGGTCGCTGACGAGACGGTCCGGCTGGTCCGTCGCTTCGAGCTCTTTCCCCCAGAACTCGTGCAGCCGGTGGATCTCCTCTTGGACGCTGCGCAGACGAATCGCCCAGCCCCGGAGCTCGAGCAGCAACGGCCCGAGCGAAGCGATCCGACGGTTCGCTTCCTCGACGGTCCAAAACCGTCGGCCGGCGGTAAGGTCGCCCGGTCCGGACCGAACCTTCGCCATCGCGCCTCCGCCGAGTAGAAGGAGCGGTGGTCTATTTACCCCCTTCAGCACCGGGGGAGGCCGGCCGCGGGCCGGTCACTCCGGCTCGAGGGGGACCCGACGCACCGCCCAGCCCCGCCGCTCGTACGCCGCCGTCACCTCGTCGGCATGGGCGGCGTCGCGCACTTCGAGCTCGACCTCGACGCCGACGCTCGACGGGTCGCGACCCGGGGACTCCCGCTCGTGAAGGATCTGCCGGACGTTGGCGCGCGCTTCGGCCGCGATCGACAAGAAATCGACGAGCCGTCCGGGCACGTCCGCGAGCGGAGCGGAGAGCCGAAGGAGCCGTCCCTCCCCGACCAATCCGACCCAGAGGACCCGATCGAGGACGAACGGGTCGAGGTTCCCGCCGGAGACGACGACCACCACCGGTCCGGGAAGGAGGAGGTCCGGCCGCGCCATCACGCCGGCCAACGCGGCGGCGCCGGCGCCTTCGGCGAGAATCTTCGCCCGCTCAAGCAGCCAGAAGATCGCCCGCGCGATCGACCGGTCGTCGACGTCGATCGCCCGGACTCCGAGTCGCTGGGCGATGGCGAACGGGAGCGCCCCCACGTGCCGAGTGGCAAGCCCGTCCGCGAACGTCCGGGGACGCGGACCGGCGACGATCGACCCTCGCTCGAGCGAGGCCGCGAGCGTGCTCGCACCCGATGGTTGGACGCCGATCACCCGGACCGGCCGATGCAAGGCCGCTTGCATCGCCACCGCGAGGCCGCTCACGAGCCCGCCGCCGCCGACTCCCGCGACGACATTGGCGACGTCCGGGAGGTCCTCGAGGATCTCGAGGCCGACCGTTCCCTGGCCGGCGATCACGTCGGGGTCGTCGAACGGGTGGATGAAGACCCGCCCTTCCGTGCGGGCGATCTCTTGGGCGCGCGATTCCGCCTCCGCGTAGTCGGTCCCGTGCAGGACGACCGTCGCGCCGAGAGCGGCAGTGGCGGAGACCTTCACCGGGGGAGCCGCCGCGGGCATCACGATCGTGGCGGGAAGCCCCGCGGCTCGGGCCGCCCAGGCGACCCCTTGGGCGTGGTTGCCCGCCGACGCCGCCACGACGCCCCGCCGGGTCGGATCGTTCCGGAGCGCGTCGATGCGCACCGTCGCGCCCCGGATCTTGAACGATCCCGTATACTGGAGGTTCTCGAGCTTGAGGTAGACCGGATGGTCTTCGAGTCCGGCGAGCTTCGGCGCCGGAACGAGAGGAGTGCGGGCGACTCGACCCCGGAGCGCAGCGGCCGCCGCGCGAACCCTCTCTAGCGAAACCGGCAGGGGGTCGGACGGTGCGCTCGGGCCCACGCGAGTGGCTACCGGCCATTGCGCCTTAACAGTTCGGTCGTCGGCGTGCCGTCGGGAAAGCCTCCGCGCCGACGCTCCCGCGCGGCGCGGGCCCGCCCGTGGCCGAACGCGCGCGTTCAGGAGGACGGCCGACGTGGCCGGCCAAACCCGCGGATGCGGCGAGCGGACGTGGGAGCCGCTCGCTCTCGGAGGCGCGCTCGCGCGAGCCGTTATATAGAGCACCCTTCTCCCCGACCGCCACTGAGGGCGAACCCCTCTTCGTTCGATGGCGCGACGACACCGGCCCCGCCGGGGCTCCCTTGCGTTCTCGCCCCGATCGCGAGCCGCGAGGCTGTTCCCCCGCCTTCGGCGGCCCGCCACCCACGCCAAGGAGCCGGGGCTCGATGGGTTCGCGGGCTACAAGGTCGGGATGACGCACGCGTTCATCGTCGATTACCGAAAGCGCTCGACGACGGCAGGGCAAGAAGTGCAGGTGCCGGTCACGGTCGTCGAGGTGCCCCCGATTCGGGTCGTCGGCATCCGCCGGTACGAACAGACGCCGTACGGGCGCCGGATCACCGCGGAGGTGTGGGGGGACGGGGCGAGCGACGACCTCTGGCGCCGCCTACCGGTCCATCCTCCCAGCGCACCGTCCGCGCTCGAACAGCTGGCCGCGGCGCCGGGCGATGAGTTGCGGCTGATCGCGCACACCCAGCCGAGGCTCGTGAGCTCCGTCGGCGAGAAGTCCCCGACCGTCTTCGAGATCCCGGTTCGCGGCGATTCGATCGAGTCACGCCTTCGCTACGCCCGGGAGCACCTGGGGAAAGAGGTGGCCGTGGACGAACTCGCCAAGGAAGGGGAGTTCGTGGACGTGATCGGGGTGACGAAAGGGTTCGGCTTCCAGGGCCACATCCAGCGGTGGGGAGTCAAGCTTCAGCCCCGGAAGAATTCGAAGCACCGTCGGATGATCGGAACGCTCGGACCGCACAACCCGAGCTTCGTGACGTATCGTATTCCGCAGGCGGGCCAGCAGGGGTTTCACCGGCGCACGCAATTCAACATGCGGGTGCTCAAGGTCATCAAAGACCCGCGGCACGACCCGGTCACCCCGGCCGGCGGGTTCCCGGGGTACGGCGAGGTCCGCACGGGCTGTCTCGTCCTCCACGGCTCGCTGCCCGGACCCGCCAAACGCCTTCTTCGATTCGCGACTCCCCGGCGCAGCGTCGTCGCGAGCGTCGAGAAAGTCGATCTTCGCTACCTGAGCGTCGCCTCGAAGCAGGGAGCATGAGCCCGTCGCGTCCGTCGGGGGCGCCCGCCCCCTGGGTTGAAACGCCGCCGGTCCACCACCGACTGCCGGTCTACTCGCTGGATGGCCGGGAAGCCGGGCACTTGACGCTCCCCGAGGCGTGGTCGGAGCCGATCCGCCCCGATCTCATCCGACGGGCCGTGGTGGCGGCCCAGTCGCACCGGCGGCAGCCGTACGGGACGAGCCCGACGGCCGGGCTGCGCCACTCGGTCGAGTGGTCCGGCAAAGGCCGCGGCGTCGCTCGAACGCCCCGGCTGATGAACTCGATGCGGGGCGCGCAGGCGCCGAACACCGTCGGGGGGAGACCCGCTCACCCTCCGAAGGTCGACCGGATCTGGGCGAAGAAGATCAACGACCGGGAGCGGCGCAAGGCGTTCCGGAGCGCGCTCGCCGCGACCCGAGACGCGAAGCGCTGCGCGGACCGGGGCCACCGGGTTCCGCCGAACGTCCACCTGCCGATCGTCCTCGACGACGCCCTCGAGGCGATCGACTCGACCCAAGAGGCGCGCGCGCTGCTCGAACGGCTCAAGCTGTGGGACGACGTCGCCCGGGCCCGCGACCATGGCCAGTACCGATCCGGACGCGCCCGGCGCCGCGGGCGGGTGCGCCGGACGCCGAAAAGCGTGCTCGTCGTCACCACGGCGGACGGCCGGGCGCGCGGATTCGCCAACCTCCCCGGTGTCGAGGTCGTGAGCGCGACCCGGCTCTCGACGGAAGACCTGGCGCCGGGGGGCGACGCCGGCCGCCTCACGCTGTTTTCGCAAAGTTCCCTGCGGGCCGTGAACGAGCGGGTGGAGCCGCGAGATTCATGAGCGACCTGCGTCACCGGATCTTGCTCCACGCCTACGTGACCGAGAAGGCGATGGACGAGATGGAGCGGCAGAACAAGCTCGAGTTCCTGGTCGATCGCCGGGCGACGCGCCAGGAGGTCCGGCGGGCCGTCGAGTCGATCTACCAGTGCAAGGTCGACAAGATCACGATCAAGATCGTTCGAGTCGGAAAGGTCGCCACCGTCCGACTCGCGAAGGAGCACAGCGCGGAGGATATCGGGGGCCGCGCCGGGGTGTTCTGATGGGGAAGCGAATCCCGTCCCGACGGCGAGGCAAGGGGACCGGTCCGTACCGCTCCCCGAGCCACCGCCACCACGGCCCAGTGTACCATCCGCCGGCCTCGATCGTCGGTCCCGGCGTCGTAGCGGCGATCGATCCCGCGCCCGGACGGACGGCGCCGGTGGCGCGGGTCACCGGACCCGGCGGCGAGAAGATCGCCGTGCTCGCCACCGCCGGATTGGCGACCGGCGATCCGGTGAGCCTGCACGACGGGGCGGTCGGCCGCGGAGCGATCCTCGAGCTCGCCCGGATACCGGACGGCACGCTCGTCTCGAACCTCGAAGTGAAGCCGTTTGACGGGGGACGGCTCGTACGGGCCGCCGGCACGAGCGCGCTCGTCGTGGCGCACAGCGGCTCCGACGTCACGGTGCAGCTGCCCAGCGGGGCGTTCAAGACGTTCCTCGCCACCTGCCGAGCCCAGGTCGGCGCGATCGCCGGCGGCGGCCGGCTCGAGCGGCCGATCGTGAAGGCCGGCAAGCGGTTCTGGAGCACCCGGTCGATCGCGCGTCCTCCGTTCAAGGTCCGGGGGATCGCGAAGAACCCGGTAAACCACCCGTTCGGCGGCGGCGCGCACCAGCACGTCGGCCGCCCGAGCACGGTCTCCGCGGGTACGTGGCCCGGCGCGAAGGTCGGCCGGTTCTCCCGGTCGTTCCGCACGAAGCGGCGCCGCCAGGCCGAGAAGGGGAGGTAAGCGGTGCCGGCGCAACGGAAGGGGAAGAAGGTCGAGGCGCGGCGGAAGCGCGAGTTCGCCTACCGGGGACGCACGCTGGAAGAACTGAAGTCGATGAGCCTCGAGGAGCTCGCGAAGGTGCTGACCGCCCGGGCGCGCCGATCGATCCGACGGGGATTCAACGAGGAGACCCGACGGTTCTTCGACCGGCTGCAATCGACCCCACCGGAGAAGGTGGTCCGAACGCATTGCCGCGATGCGTTGATCCTTCCCCAGCACGTCGGGCGTCGGGTCGCGGTGCACACCGGCCGCGAGTTCAAGGAGATCGAAGTTCGCCCCGAGATGATCGGGCACTACTACGGCGAGTTCGCCCTCACCCGCAAGTTCGAAAAGCACTCGGGACCCGGCGTCGGCGCGACCCGGTCGTCGAAGTTCATGCCGCTGAAGTGAGGAGGGACCGATGCGAGGATACACCTACACGGGCGAGCGGGGACGGGCCGTCGCTCGCGCGCGGGGGGTCGAGCTCCCCATCTCCCCGAAGAAGACGTACGAGGTGCTGAACGCCCTTCGGGGCCAGCCCGTCAGCCGAGCGCGGGCGATCCTCGAGGACGCCGTGGCGCGTCGCCGCGCGATCCCGTTCCGTCGCTACAACCAGGAGACCGCCCACCATCGAGGGACCGGGCCGGGGCGGTTTCCCGTCGCCGTCGCGCGCCAGCTGCTCAAGGTGATCGCGAACGCGGAGGCGAACGCGGAGTACGAAGGGATGGACACCGACCGGCTGGTGGTCTTGGTCGCGGCGAGCGCCCGGGGACGGATCCGCAAGGCGTCGATGCCGCGGGCGCACGGACGGGCGACCGCCTGGAACGAGCAGACGACGAACGTCGAGATCGTCCTCGCCGAGCCGGCCGAGGAGGCATCGTGAGCGCCGAGCGAAAGGTGATCCAGGAGGCCGTGCGGCGCATCCTGCTCAAGGACTACCTGGTCGCCGAGAGCGCCCGCGCGGGATTCGGCGGGCTCGACATTCAGCGCACCCCGATGGGCACCCGCGTCACCCTCATCTGCGAGCGGCCGGGGATCTTGATCGGCCGGCGGGGAGAGCTGATCAAGCGGCTCACCGAAGATATCCGGACCCGCTTCCAGCTCGACAACCCGCAGATCGAGGTCCAGGAAGAACGCAACCCGAACCTGAACGCCCAGCTGATGGCCGAGAAGCTGGCCTCGACGTTGGAGCGGGGATGGCACTTCCGACGCGCGGGCCACTCGACGGTCCGCCGGATCATGGAGTCGGGCGCGCGCGGCTGCCAGGTGATCCTCTCCGGCAAGCTCACCGGCGAGCGCCACCGCACCGAGCGGTTCAAGGCGGGGACGGTGAAGTACTGCGGCGACGCCGTCCGACTGTTCATGGACAAGGGGTTCTACCAGGCGCGCCTCAAGCCCGGGGTGATCGGCGTCAACGTCTGGATCATGCGTCCGTCGGCGAAACTGCCGGACGAGATCCGGATCAAGGGCGTCGAGCCGACATCCGCTCCGCCGCCGCTTCCCGAAGTCGAAGAGATGCCTGTCCCGGCCGCGCCCGGCCCGGAGGAGTCCCCGCCGTGACGCTCGTTCGGATGAAAGAGCTGCGCGCCCTCAGCGACGACGAGCTGCGCCGGCGCATCCGGGACGTCGAGAACGATCTCTTGCGCGAGCGCGGCGTCGCGGCGATGGGCGGGGCGCCCCCGAGCCCCGGCCGGATGCGGGCGCTCCGAACGAACGTGGCCCGGGCGCTCACGGTCCTCAACGAGCGGCGGCACGCCGCGGAGCGGCCGAGCCGGCCCCGAGCGTGACCGGGATAGCGACCATGGCCCGCCCGATGCCCGCTTCGGATCGTCCCGACCCGCGGCTCGCGGGAGAGATCCTCGGAGCGACGATCCGGATCGACTCGGCCCCGGGGCTCGCGCGCGGCCCGATCGCCGGGGTCCTGGTCGACGAGACGCTCGCCACGTTCGTCGTCCGTCTGCCCGGCAAGCGCCGGCTGCGACGGATACCGAAAGCGGGCCTGCGAGGGGCGATTCACCTCGAAGGACGTGAGATACCGTTAATAGGCGAGCATCTTCGGCACCGTCCCGAAGACCGCACGAAGCGCCTGTTGCTCGGCGGCCGACGGAACGATCGATGACGACCACGGACGGTCCGGCCCGCCGGACGAAAGACATCGGCCTAGACGTCCGGGCCCCCCGGGGGGTCTGCGACGA
>JAKAVH010000064.1 GCA_021827545.1 Thermoplasmata archaeon | reverse complement strand
GGCCTCCCCCTCGGGCATCGATCCCGTGGGCTTCGACCTCGGGTAGCGGGCCCAGCCCGTCCTCGGGGTCCGCGCTCTCGGCCAGCCTGGTGCCGCAGACGACCTCCACGAACTCTGCGTCCGTGAGCGTGGCGGCGTTTTCCACCTCCCTCGGCATTCCGTTCTCTTTCTGGGGGGTCAACGTCGAGCCGACCCAGGCGTTCGTGTCGAGCGACGTGAAGGCGATCGATCGGACGCCCGTGCGGTTCGTTCGCTTCCCCGGGGGGATCCTCGGCGAGGAGCTCAACTACTCGTCGGGGATCGTCACGGACACTGCCGGCGCGCACTCGAAGACCGCGGTCTCCGTCGCGCAGTTCATCGCTCGGTGTCGGCAGCTGCACTGCCATGCCATCCTGCAGCTGCCCGCCGAGATCGACGCGCCGGCGACCGCCGCATACTACGCGAAGTACGTCGTCCACGCCCTCGGGTTCCAGCCGGCCTTCTGGGAGATCGGAAACGCGGTCCCGGGCTGGAAGCATTTCCAGGTGCCCTGGAGCCGGTGGGGAAGCGCTTCCGGAAAGACGGTCACCCCCACCGCGTTCGCGACGCTGGTGCAGCAGTACATCGCCGCGGTGAAGAAGGTCGATCCTGCCGGCAGGTTCCTCGCCCTCGGTATCGGGATGGGCGCGAAGAACTACGGGAAGCCCTGGGTGGAGACGCTGGCCAGCGCGGACGGGCACATGCTCGCGGGCATCTCGGTCCACTCCTACATCATCGGGGGTCCCTCGCGGCCGACCGCGAGCGAACTGTTCGCGAACCTCCGGGGGTCCTACTCCCTCCCGGACCAGGTCCGCGCGGACGCCGGCTACCTCCGACAGGCGTGTCCCACGTGCCGGGGCCTCGGGGTCTACGTGACCGAGATCAATGCGGCCGAGCTGAGCTCCTACGACCAGCTGCTGCCCACGTTCGCGGGCACGCTCTACCTCGCGGCGGAGACGACGCAGGGTCTCGCCCTCCGCGCACCGAACCTCGACTGGTTCTGCTTCCGGTGCGACTATCCGGGCGCCTGGTCTCGGAGCCCGACCAACTGGCACGCGCAGTACTACCTCTTCGCCGACATGATGAGCCACCTGATGCGGAGGTACCTGCCCGCGACCCTCTCCGGTCCGTCCACGTTCTACGCAGTGGCGACCTATGCGCCGACCACCGGCCTCGCGCTGCTCCTGATCAATGTCAACACGGCGAATCCGCTCTCCGTCGCGCTGGGACACTCGGGCATTCGCCTCGGCGCAACCGTGCAGCGATACGTCTGGGGCTCCGCCACCGCCCTGCCGGTCCACTCCTGGTGGACCACCACGAACTCGATCTCGGTGGGGAAGGAGTCGATGGTGCTCCTCGTGGCAGCTCCGGCCCAGCTCACGTGAGCCCACCGAAGGCTCGCAAACGTTCGGAGCGGGCGCTCCGCGCGGACCTCGCTCGCCTCCCCCGGCCCGGTCTATCCCCCACCTCCGAGAGGAAGCCTCTTCGGGAACCTACCGGCTCCGCTACTCGCCATAGGTTTATCCCGCGGGCCGAAGTTCGCCCGGATTGGGCGGACGATGGCCGACGCCCGGGGGAAGTGGCCACCGGCAGAGTTCTTCCGCTTCTCGCTGTGGGCCATCGCCGGTTTCGTCTTCGGAGCGGCGTTCCTGGTGGTGGGCGTCTTCGACCTCACCTACTGCATCCCCTTCGGGAGCGGGGGTCCCACGAGCTGCGTCTACCCGCATCAGGGCGCGGGCGCGATGTTCCTCGCCGGGGCGGTCCTCTCGACCGGGCTCGGCCTCGGCCTCGCGGACCGGGCCTTGAGAGCGGTCGAGGAACCGTCGACCCGGACCGCCGGCACGAGCCCGTCGACCAGGCCGCGCCGGCCGGACTCTCCGGTGCCCACGTCGTGGTCGGACCGGCTCCGGCGAGGGATGGGCACGCGTTCCTGGATCGACGATCTTCCCGACACTGCGGGCGAGGAGACCGGTACCGTTCCCGCTCCTCCAAAGGTCGGTTAACGCCGGGGGCGGACCCGGCAGGGTGACACGATGGCCGCGATGAACCGGTTCGAGCGCTGGATGGTCAACCGCCGCACCGAAGCGCGCGCTCGGCGGGTCCTCGCGGCGGTCGGCCCCCACGTGCCGGCCTCCGCGGCCAGCCAGGTGCTCGAGCTGGGGTCAGGACGCGGCGGACTCCTCGCGCTGATCCAGGAGCGGTACCGTCCGGCCCGACTGGTGGGGACCGACTTCGACCCCGTGCAAGTGGTGGCGGCCCGCGCGTTCCTGACCGAGCGGTGGGGGAAGATCCCCCCCACCCTCGAGCTCCAGGCCGCAGATGCGCTCCGGCTCCCCTTTCCTGACCGTTCGTTCGACCTCGTCTTTGCGATGATGATGCTTCACCACGTCGAGGAGCGGCACCTCGAGTACGTCCGGCGGCCCGAGGCCTTGCGAGAGATCCGCCGGGTGCTTCGGCAGGGCGGAAAGTTAGTCTCTTAAACGCTA
>JAKAVH010000271.1 GCA_021827545.1 Thermoplasmata archaeon | reverse complement strand
CCCGCTGGGGCGCGAGTTCGCCCTCGACCCCGAGGCCCTGGAACGCGCGATCTCCCCGAAGAGCCGACTCTTGATCCTGGTCTCCCCCGCAAATCCCACCGGCCGCGTGATGCGGACGAGCGAGGTGCGGGCGGCGCTCGAGGTTGCGCGACGCCACCGGCTCACGGTCGTGAGCGACGAGACCTACGAATCGCTGATCTACGAGGGGACGCACGTCCCGCCGGCCCGAGAGGCGGCGGGTTCGGTCCCGGTGATCACCATCGGGAGCTTCTCCAAGGTCTACGCGATGACCGGCTGGCGGGCGGGCTACGCGGTGGCCCCCCCGGAGACCCGGGCCCGGCTCGTCAAGGTGATGGAGCACACGCTCACCTGCCTGCCCCCGTTCGTGCAGCGGGCCGCGCTCTGGGCCCTCCAGAACGCGGGGCCCGACGAGGCCCGGTTTCGCGAGAAGTTTCGCGAGCGCCGGGACCACCTGCTCTCCCGACTCGACGACCTTCCCGGGCTCTCTTACACCCGGCCCGAGGGAGCGTTCTATGTCTTCCCCCGCTACGAACTCCCGCTCTCCTCGACCGACTTCGCGTTGCGCCTGCTCGAGGAAGAGCACCTCGCCCTCGTTCCCGGGGTTTCCTTCGGGCCGTCCGGAGAACGCCACGTGCGCATCTCCTACTCAAGCTCGCTCGACCGCCTGGACGAAGGGATGGTACGGCTCGGCCGCTTCCTAGAGCGTCAGGGCGCCTCCCGGGGAGCGCGCTAGCGCGACGGGCCCTTCCCGTTTTTGTATCCTGACTCGCTACCCGTGTCCGTGACCGACCGACCCCGCATCCACGACCTTACCGCGACCCTCGAAACCCACATGCCGGTCTGGCCGACCTCGCCCCTCCCGGTCTTCGAGCCGGTCGGCGTCGTGGCTCGCGACGGCTATGCCATCGAACGGGTGAGCTGCATGACCCACACGGGGACGCATCTCGACGCGCCGTACCACATGCTCGAGGCGGGGCTCACGGTCGATCGGATCCCGCCCGAGAAGCTGGTCGGTCGAGCGGCCGTCCTCGACGTCCGCAAAGACCTCTCGGGCGAGGTCGTCGGGCTGGACGTCGTGAAGAAGCACTGGCCGGCCTCCTTCCGCCCCGAGATCGTACTGCTCGAGACCGGCTGGAGCCACGGGAGGGCGCCGACGAAGCGGTACCTCTACGGCTTCCCCGGCATCTCGCCCGAGGCCGCGGAGTGGGTGGCCGATCGGGGGATCCAGGGGATCGGCACCGACACCCTGGGCATCGACCCGTTCTCGAATGCAAAGTTCGAGGCGCACAAGGTGCTCCTCGGCCGGGGCATCTGGATCCTCGAGGCGCTCGATCATCTCGACCAGCTCCGCGAGGACCACCCGTTCACCCTGGTCGCGGCCCCCCTCAAGATCGGGGGCGCCAGCGGTGCGATGGCCCGGGTCTTCGCCCTCGAGGAGTGAGGGGCGGACCTTCATGCCGCTGACCTCGGGGCTCTCGGGCGCTCGGGTACTCGTGACCGCCGCGAGCCAGGGGATCGGGTTCGGCGCTGCGCGGGCGTTCCTCGAAGAAGGGGCGCGGGTCGTGATCAACTCGTCGAACTCCTCCCGGCTCGATGCGGCGGTCGGGCGCCTCGCCCCGATCGGTGAAGTCCACGGCGTGGTCGCGAACCTCAAGGACCGGACCGAGCTCGACCGGCTGCTCGCGGAGACCCGGGCCCACTTGGGGGGTCTCGACACGCTGGTCTATGTCACCGGCTCGCCGCGGCCCGGCGTCTTCATGGAGCAGGAGTACGAGGATTGGGCGCGGGCGGCCGAACTGCTGGTCGTGAGCCCGGCGTACCTGGCGCGTCGGGCGGCGGAGACCATGCTCGCCCAGCGGACGGGAGGGAGGATGGTCTTCCTCACCTCCGTCGCGATCCGTGAGCCGATCCCGACGATCGCCACCTCGAACGTCTGTCGGATCGCTATCGCGGGCCTCGTCCGCACGCTCGCCCGGGAGCTGGGCCCGAAAAGGATTCGGGTGAACGGCATCCTGCCCGGCTACATCGCGACCGACCGCGTCCACGAGGTGCTCGCGGACGCCGCGCGTCGCAAAGGGACCACGCCCGAAGCGGAGCGCACGGCCCTCGTGCAGCAGATCCCCCTCGGTCGGATCGGGACCCCCGAGGAGCTCGCGCGGGCGGTGCTCTTCCTGGGCAGCGAGCTCTCGAGCTACGTCAGCGGCGCCATGCTCCCGGTTGACGGGGCGATCCTCCGGTCCGTGGGCTAGGCCCCGGTCCCCGCGCCTACGCGCGGTCGGCCGGCAGGGCCTCTTTGAGGAAGTCCTCCCGGTCGGGCACAAAGACGTCGAGGATGACGCTCGGACCGTCCGCGTGGGTCACGAGCTCGTGCGGGATGCCCCCGGCCACCGAGTAGGAGGAGCCCTTACGCATCTCGTAGACCTCCGCCCCGACCCGGAAACGGCCGCCCCCCTCGAGGAACGTCCCAGCCTGGACGTGGGGGTGGGAGTGCAACGGAAAGGTCGAACTCGGTGCGATGTGGTAGAGGACCAGCATCACGCCGTGGCCGTGGGTCAGTATCCGGCGCCTCACTCCGGGAAGGATCTCGTGCCACGCGTCGGGTCGGTCGTTCCAGAGCGGCATGCTCCGGCGACGGTCCGCGGGTATTTGGGACTGGCGAAGCGGCCGCTAGTGCCGCGTCTAGTTGAGCAGTTCGAGGTTTCGGCGGTCTAGCGCAGGTACTTTCCCGGGGGAGGCGATAGGCCTCTCCCGATGTTGCGAGTCCGCGAGCTCTCCGACGAGGAGGGCCAGGCGCTCAGCCGACTGGTGAAGCGTACCAATGAGGCCACCGTCGCCAAGCGCGCCATGGTCGTGCTCCACTCCTTCCAGGGTTCTCCCCGCCCAAGATCGCCTCGATGATCTTCTGGAGCGAGGCGTGGGTCCGTCAGGTCATCAAGGACTACAACCGAATGGGGCGCGACGCGCTGTACCCCAAGAAGAACCCCGGTCCCGAGCCCAAGTTCACTCCGACCCTCCGTCGGGTCATCGTCCAGTTCGCCCTCTCCCGACCAAAGGACCATGGGTGGCAGGGTCCCACCAGTTGGTCCCTCGACCTCCTCCGAGAGAGCTTGGTCGAGGAAGGGGTCTTGGAGTCGATCAGTCGGGAGCGCCTTCGCCAGATCCTGATCGAGGAATCAGTGACCTTCCAGTTCGTCAAGACGTGGAAGAGCTCCAAGGATCCCAAGTTCGCGGAGAAGCTCCGTCGGCTGGAGGAACTCACCAACCGCCAGCACAACCCTCCGATCGTCGTCTCGGTCGATGAGATGGGACCGATCTCATTGCAACCCTACGGCGGTCACACATGGGCTCGGTCGGGGCACCCCGACCGCGTGCCGGCGACGTACAAGCGACTTGGGGGAGTTCGCTATCTGATGGGCGCCTACGACTACTACCACAAGCGCCTCCGAGGGTATCTCTCTCGGAGGAAGACGGGGGCCGATTGGGTACGGTTCCTCCGCTGGGTCCGCTCGAAGTACCCCTTCGGGGGGAGGATCTACCTGATCCAAGACAACCTCTCCACGCACACCACGCCGGCGGCGGTGGCCGAGGCCCGACACCTCCGCATCACCTTCGTGCCGACTCCGACGAACGCCAGCCACCTCAATCCGATCGAGACCCACTTCCGAACGATCCGTCGGTGGGCCTTCACTCGAACGAACTACACCGACTGGGGTGAGGTCGACCGGACTGTACGCGCGTCGATCCGCCGGCTCAACCACGCCCACTGCGTGACCAACTCACGACCCGCACTCCGCTGGTGGACGCGGCACTAGGCGAGCGCCTGGCGGAGGTCCGCGAGGAGATCGTTCGCGTCCTCGATACCTACCGAGAACCGCAGAAGGCCGCCCGTGATCCCCTGAGCGGTACGAACCTCTTCGGGGACCGAGCGGTGGGTCATGAGCGCCGGATGGTTGACGAGCGACTCGACCCCGCCCAGGCTCTCCGCCAGGGTGAACAGCCGGAGGCGCCGGAGCACTCGCTTCGCGGCGGGCAGCCCCCCCTTGACCTCGGCGGAGACCATCCCGCCGTACGCGTCCATCTGCCGACGGGCGATCGAGTGACCGGGATGGTCGGACAATCCGGGGTAGAGCGTCCGGGCGATCCTCGGATGGTCGTTGAGGAAATCCGCCACCCGGGCGGCGTTCGCCGCATGGGCCCGTACCCGCAGTCCGAGGGTATGGATGCCCCGGAGCACGAGGAAGCAATCGAACGGGCCCGGGATCCCCCCGCCCGTGTTCTGGTACCAGCGGTACTTCTCGAGGAGCGCCCGCCGACGGAAGGCGAGTGCGCCGCCGATCAGGTCGCTGTGGCCACCGAGATACTTCGTGGTCGAATGCAGGACGATGTCAGCACCGAGCTCGAGGGGCCGTTGGAGGACGGGTGAGGCGAACGTGTTGTCGACAGCGACCGCCGCGCGACCGGCGTGCGCGATCTCGATCGCGCCGCGGAGGTCGGTGATCTTCAGGAGCGGGTTCGTCGGGGTCTCGAGATAGAGGAGGTCGATCCGCGGTCCCTCCGCGAAGGCGCGACGCACGTTCTCGAGGTCGGAGGTGTCGATCAGGTCGACCTGCGCACCGTGCGACCGGGCGACCTCGAGCAGCCGTCGCGTCCCCGCGTACAGATCGTCGCCCGCGACGATGCGGCTCCCGGAGGGGTGGGCCATGAAGAGGGCGGCGGCCGCGGCAAGTCCCGAGGAGAACGCGAGCGCTCCCGCTCCGGTCTCGAGCTTCCCGAGGACCCGTTCGAGCACCGCCCGCGTCGGATTCCCGGTCCGAGAGTAGACGAAGCCCTTCGCCCGCCCCGGCGCGGACTGCGCGTAGGTCGAGGTAAGGTAGACCGGTGGATTCACCGAGCCGGTCAGCGGGTCGGGGGTCTGGCCCTCGTGCACGAGTCGGGTGTCCCACTCCATGGAGCTCCCGAGGCGACCGCTGATTTCAGGGCTTCGCCGGCCCCGACGGGTTCGTCCCCCCTCGGCCCGGCGGGTCGGGCCCTCCCCGGACCTTGGCCGGTCCCCGGCCGCTCCCGCCCGGGCCCGGCGGGGTGGCCGTGTTAACCCGTAACACACGGTTTTAATACCGGCGCTCACTCGGCATCCCCATCGACCGTCCTCGCGGGTGGGTTGGGCGGTCGGAGAGGGAAGACAGAATGCCAGCCGCGCTCGGGGCCGAGACACCGGGGTCGAACGCCGTCGTGAACCTGCCGAAAGAGATCACGGTCCGCGAGGACGTCTACGTCCGCCAGGCCTCCGGCCTCGTCCGCACGGTGGGCCCCCGGACCGCCCTCTTCGCGAATCTGGTCGCGATGGGGATCATCGTGAACTACTTCTGGATCGTCTACGCCTCGGCCGGATACCCGAACGCGAACCTCGTCACCACGGTCGGGATCGGGGTCCTCATCAACGTCGCCGTGGGTTACGTCTATTGGATGCTCTCGAGCGCCATGCCGCGCTCGGGCGGGGACTACGTGTTCCTCGGCCGGATCTTCCACCCGAGCATCGGACTCGGGACGAACCTGCTGTTCTCGGTCGTGTTCATTTCGTGGGCCGGCCTGTTCTCGTGGTACGTGGCGGCCGTCGGCCTGCCGATGATGCTCGCGAGCTACTCGGTCGCGGGGGGGGGAACTCAGACGCTCACCTGGGCGACCACGCTCTCCTCGTCGACCGGGGACATCTTCTTGGTCGGCGCGATCGTCCTCATCCTGGTCATCCTGATCAGCCTCCTGCCCACCAAGTGGGTCTTCCGCGCGACCGTTGGGATCTTCGTCCTCACGGCGATCATCTACGTGGTGATGATGGTCCTGATGCTGACGACGACCCAGGCGACGTTCGCGGCGCATTGGAACGCCGCGAACCCCGCGACCCAGTCCTACATCGCGGTCGCGAAGCAAGGGGCGGCGATCGACGGGATCACCGCCACCGGCACGTTCCTCGGGATCGTCTACACGATGCTGAGCTTCATCGGGTACGCGAACAGCTCCTACTTCGCGGGAGAGATCCGGGGGAGCCCGACGCGGACGCAGGGCCTCGCGATCTTCGGGGCGCCGATCATTTTTGCCGGTCTCATCGGTGCGCTCTATGCCGGCACCTACTTCTCGTTCGGCCGGGACTTCCTCGTAGGGGTGAGCTACGGCTCGCTCTATGCGGGCAAGGTCTCGATGCCCGGGGGCGTCGTGCCGAGCCCCCTGTTCCTGGCCGCCTACCTCGTCTCGAGCCCGCTCCTCGCGGCCTTCCTCACGTTCGGGCTCGTGCTGACGTTCTTTGGGTTCGCCTTCATCTACTTCATCATCCCGACCCGCAACCTGTTCGCCTGGTCGTTCGACCGGGTCCTTCCCGCCTTCTTCACCCGGGTGAGCCGGGGCGGGGTCCCCTACGTCGCCGTGCTGACGCTGGGCGTCGCCGGATTCATCTCGCTGTACGTGGCGACGTACACCACCCTGTTCAACTACCTCACGTACTCCAACTTCGGCTTCTGGTTCGCGGTCGGGATCGTTTGCCTTGGGGGTGCGCTCTTCCCCTTCGTCCGTCGCCAGCTCTTTGCCCAGGCGCCGCGGATCGTGCGGGCGCGTGTCGGGCCGGTGCCCATTCTCACGATCGTGGGCATCGCCGGATGGCTCGCGGCCTGGTTCGTGAGCTACGCGTCGTCCACGATCCAGTATCTGGAGATCTCGGGACCGTACCCCTACTCCTACCTCCTCTTCCTCCCGATCGTCTTCGTCCTGGGGATCGTCCTCTACTGGGTCGCCTACGCGATCCAGAAGCACCGCGGGGTGCCGATCGACCTCATTGCGAAGGAGCTACCGCCGGACTGATCGGATCGGATCGGACCGGCCCTTTTTGAGGGGCTGCGACTGCAAGTACCGTGGCCGGACGCGTGGAGCTGATCATCGACCCGGCCCGCCGGGAGAAGCTCTCGCTCCGACTGCCGCTCGAGTCCCGGGTCCCCCCCGAGGAGGCCCGACGGTCGCTCGGCCTCCCCCCGACGATCGACCTCTCCGATCCGATCGTCGCGAAGGCGGTCGGCCTGCTCGATGCGGCCCGTCGAGCGGACCCTCCCGTCCGGATCGCGCTCTTCGGCGGGACGGCGCACCGCCTCCGCTGCCCCACGAGCAACGACCGAGCGCTCGGGCTCCGCCACGAGCTCCACGACCTGGACATCGCCGTGCTCTCTCGGGAGATCCGCGCGGTCCAGCAGTTCCTGCGGTCGGTGGCCGACCGGGAGGGGAGCGCTCTCACGTTCTTCGAGACGTCGGGGGACCGGATCTACAACTCGTTGAGCGGGGGCCAGCGGCTTCGCTGGCACATGGTGACCTCCCAGGAGGGGACGGAGATCGTGCTCGGCACGCTCGACCTCGTCGCGGACGAGTTCCGCTTCTGCCACCGGTTCGACGTGCGTGCGGATGTCGAGGCCGCGGCGGCGAGCGGTGGGACGCTCTCTCTCGCCCGGTTGCTCCTCGCGAAGAGCCAGTTCATCCGGGAGGTCCCCAGGGAGGACTCGGCGCTGGTCGCGGATCGGATGCTCGAGCCGTTCGGCAAGCGATCGGTCGTCATCGGGCCGGAGGCGAAGGACGTCCGGGACATCCTGGCCCTGGTGATCGATCACCCGGTCGGCGAGGGGACCGAAGCGATCTCGGCGGAGGCGCTCCGCGCTGAGCTCGTGGCCGACTGGGGCCTCTGGAAGACCGTCGGCCTCAACCTTGAGATGGTCGCGCGCTCGAAGGTCCTCGCCGGACTGCCGGACCCGGTCCACGGGCGCGCGGAGGAGAGGCTTCGGGCCCTGCGCGACCTGGTCGCCTCGCTCCGGCCGAAGCGACGGTTCGGGCTCTTCGGCGGGGCGTGGTGGCAGGAGGTCGACTCGACGCCGTCGGTCGACTCGACCGTCGGGGTCTCCTGATCTTCCGGTTATCCCGAGGTCATCATCGAGGCGCGGATCCCGTCCTTCGCCAGGTCCACGACCGCGCCGAGAAGAGTGCCCTCCGTGTACGCGCTGCCCGGGTTCAGGGAGAGGGTACGCCCGAGGGAGACCGATCCTTTCGACTCGTGGATGTGGCCGTGCAGCCCGAGGAGCGGGTGATGCCGTTCGAGCGCCTCGCGCACCGCCGTGGAGCCGACATGGACCATGTCCGGCTCGCCGCCGGGGGTCATGATCTTGACGAGGCCGGGACCGAGCCGTGGGGCGAGGTCGAGCGGCGTGCCGTACGGGGGCACGTGAAGGTTGAAGACGGCCTGCTCTGGCCGCTTTAGCGAACCGGCGAGCCGGTCGATCCAGCGGGTGATCTCCCCTTCGGAGAGCTCGCGGTTCGTCTTCCAGGGCGTCGGGTTCGAGTAGGGAAGGGTCAGGAGCTCATGGTGGTCGTCCAGGGGCAGGACCGAGAGATCCGTGAGCTCGGCAAAGCCGTCGTGGGCGATCACCGACTCCATCGGAGTGAAGTCGTCGTTACCGAGCCCGAGCAAAAGCCGTGCCCCGCTCCCCTCGAGCCGGTGCTTCGCCCAGTCGAGCCAGCGCTCGAGATCGGCGAGCTCGAGCTCGAGGAAGGCCCGGTCCGCCCGGCTCCGGTCGGCGAGGAGCTCCTGCCAGGCCGACCGGGTCGTCCGGTAAGGCAGGGTCGCGGCATTGCGGACCCAGCTCTCGACCGCCTCGAGCTCCTCCGCCGAGCGGGCGGTGCGAACCTCGCCCTCGACCGAGACGCTCCAGCCGGCCCCTTCCTCGAAGACCGGGGTCATGGTCTTCGCCGCGATGTCGCCCCCCACGAGCAGGACATCGGCGCGATAGACCCGCGCGGCGTTCACGAACTTTCGGAAGCAGATCGCGGATCCGTGCAGGTCCGCCACGAAGAACAGTCGGGTTGGCCTCGCCATGGGGGACCGCGCGCGGCAGAGGGGCCCCCTACGTAAGCTCTGCGGAAAACCGGGAGACCCCGGGGCCATCGGCCCCGGGGGTCGGGGAAGGAGTTCGGTCCCGCGGGAACGGGGAGAGGAGCGCCCTAGTCCTCGCCGAAGTCGCCGCCCATCCCGCCCATGCCACCCATGCCGCCCATGCCGCCGCCGGGGCCGCCCGGGCCGCCCGAGGGGGGCGGGCTGGACTTCGAGGCGATGACGTCGTCGATCCGGAGGATCATGACCGCCGCATCGGTCGCGCTTTCGATCGCCTGCCGTCCGACGCGGATCGGCTCGATCACGTGGAGCTCGCCCATGTCGCCGATCTTGCCCGCGAGGACGTTGACGCCGGCGCGCTGCTGGTTGCCCTTGTGCGCCTTGCGAAGCTCGATCAGGATGTCGATCGGATCGAGCCCGGCGTTCTCGGCCAGGGTCCGCGGCACCGATTCGAGCGACTCGGCAAAGCTCTCGAAGGCGATCTGCTCGCGTCCGCCGACCTTGGCGGCGTGGTCGCGCAGGTGCATCGCGATCTCTTCGGCCGTCGCACCGCCACCGAAGACGTAGCGTCCGTCCTCGACCGCGACCGCGACGACGTTGAGCGCGTCATCGAGCGAGCGCTCGATCTCGTCGAGCACGTGCTCGGTGCCGCCGCGGATCAGGATCGAGACGGCCTTCGCCTTCTTGGCGCCCGTCACGAAGGTGAGCGCGTCCTCGCCGATCTTGCGCTCCTCGACGAGCCCCGCGTGGCCGACGTCGTCCGCGGTGAGCTCGCTGACCTTCGAGACGATGTTCGCCCCGGTCGCCTTCGCGAGCTTCTCCATGTCCGACTTCTTCACACGGCGGACGGCGTAGATGCCCTCCTTCGCGAGGAAGTGCTGGGCCAGGTCGTCGATCCCCTTCTGGCAGAGGACGACGTTCGCCCCGGACTTCTTGACCTGCTCGACCATGCGCCGCAGCATGTTCTCCTCCTCCTGGAGGAAGGCGTTCAGCTGGGACGGGTCGTTGATCTCGATCTTGGCATCGATCTCGGTCTTCTTGATCTCGAGCGCGGCGTCCAGGAGCGCGATCTTCGGGTTCTCGACGCGGGCCGGCATCCCCGAGTGGACCTTCTCCTTGTCGACGATGACGCCTTCGATGAGCTGGGTGTCCGCCATGGCCCCGCCTTGCTTCTTGATCAGCTGGATGTTGTCGAGGTCCACGTAGTGGCCCTCGCCCTTCTTCTCGGCGACGGCGGTCACGGCCTTCACCGCGATCTCCCCGAGCATGTCGCGGTTGAACGAGACCGACTTCGAACCCATCGAGGTGGTCGCGATGCGGCCGAGGAGGTCGTGGTCGTTGATCGAGATCGGCTGACTGACCTTCTGGAGGACCTCGAGCGCCTTCTGGGAGGCGAGGCGGTAACCCTGCGAGATGATCGTGGGGTGGATGTTCTGCTCGATGAGCGACTCCGCCCGCTTCAGGAGCTCGCCGGCCAGCACGACCGCCGTGGTCGTCCCATCCCCGGCCTCCTGGTCCTGGGTCTTCGCGACCTCGACCAGCATCTTCGCGGCCGGGTGCTCGACGTCCATCTCCTTGAGGATCGTGACGCCGTCGTTGGTCACGACCACGTCGCCCATCGAGTCGACCAGCATCTTGTCGAGCCCGCGCGGGCCGAGCGTCGAGCGCACCGCGTCCGCGATCGCCTTCGCGGCCTGGATGTTGTTCGAGAGCGCTCCGCGCCCCTTCTCTCGCCTCGTTCCTTCCTTCAGCACCAGAATCGGCGTCTGTCCGGTCAGCATCGTTCGTTACCCCCGAGAGTTCTCGGTGTGCAATTTTGGTAGAAATGCGGTTCTATTTAATACTGACTCGTCCCGTCGAGAGTCGCTCCCGGGCCGCGTTCGAGGGTCGGTGGCGCCTCCTGCTCCGCCACCCTGCCGGGAGAAGTCCCGGCCGTGACCCGCCCCACCGGGCCGGCTTTGCCACTCCAGTTCCGGACGGGGCCGGGCGAAGAGAACCGCCCGGGATCGACCCGGCGCACCCGGCGCGGGGGTGCGCCGTCGTCGGCCCGGGGTTACGCGCTCCCCGGAGGGCCGGTGCTGTGAAAGGCTTCCCCCGAAGCGCCCGGAGGGGGGACCGGGGTCGGCCCCCCGGGCGGGGGGATTGCGGAAGGGACGGAAGGCCCGGCCACGGCGCCTCGGTAGTTGGGCCAGGGCAGGATCCGGAGGTAGACCAGGATGAGCAGCACCCCCGGGACAACGCCGAAGATCAGACCGAGCAGCGCCCAGAGCAGGAGCGGCTCCTTTAGGTCGTGGTAGGAACCCGTCCCGAGCTGGGAGTTCCAGGAGGGCATGCGCTCCAGCAGCAGGAGGTCGATCACGATCCAGAGGATGGCGTACACTAGGCTTCCGATCCCTCCCCCGGGAAAACGCAGCGTGACGAGCGTGACCAGGATCGACAGGAGGCTCAGGATCGCCACCAGGAGTCCGATCAGCGCCCAGATCCAGGTCAAGGTGCGCGTCGTACTGAGGAGCGATCGGAGGTTTCCTACCTCCACGGACTCGGGCGGGGGAGCCGCCGCCGCAACACCGGTGGCCATACTTCCGTCCGTGGCAGACCGGCGGGTCGATATAGGCTATAGCTCCCCCTTCCGCGTTCGCGAGTGAAGGGCGGGACCGTTACCTCGGGCGCTTCCGCGAGGCATCCTTCGACCCTGCCGGGAGCGACCGGCGCTCACCTCCCGGGTCGGAGGGGGACGTCGCGCGGACGAAGGCGTCAGGTTCCGTAGCGACGGCGCCGGAGCTGGAACGCCCGGATCGCCCGCAGGAACTCGAGCCGGGTGAGCCCCGGCCAGAGCACATCCGAGAAGTACAGCTCGCTGTACGCCGACTGCCAGAGCAGGAAGTTCGAGATCCGCTCCTCTCCGCTCGTACGGAAGACGAGGTCCGGGTCGGGCAGGTCCTTCGTGTACAGATGCCGCGAGACGGCCTCCGAGTCGATCTGCTCCGGAGTGATCCGCCCGTCGCGCACCTCCCGCGCGAGCGCGCGGATCGCTTCGACGATCTCGTCGCGGCCGCCGTAGCCGAGGGCGACGTTGTACCGGTACTTCGAATAGCTGCCCGTGGCCTTTTCGGCGACGTCGATCGCCTCTCGGACGCGGGCCGGCAGGAGCTCGCGGTTTCCAATCACCCGCACCCGGATCTGGTGGCGGTGGACGCGCTCGTCGACGGCGATCTGGCGGAGCGCCCGGTCGAAGAGGTCCATCAACGCGTCGAGCTCCTCCTTCGGCCGGGAGAGGTTCTCGGTGGAGAGGGCGTAGACCGTCAGGATGCGGATATCCAGCTCGAGACACCAGTCGAGGAGCTCCTCGAGCGTGTCCCGGCCCCTCGCGTGCCCCTCCCGGACCGCGATCCCCTCGGCCTCGGCGAACCGCCGGTTCCCGTCCATGATGATCGCGAGATGCTTCGGGACCGGCTCCTGGCGGATGAGGTCGGCGAGCCGCTTCTCGGTGAGATCTCGGATGGCGTCCCCGACGATCTGGGAGAGGTACGGCCGGCCGTTCGGGTCCTTCTTGGGTGCCGGGCTTCCCACGGACCGGTCATGGAACGGCCGAGGATAAGTCGACCACTCCCCGCTACGCCCTGCGGGAGGTGGGGGAGGCGCCCTGGTCGGGAGTTCCGGGTCGAGGGGGAGGACCCCTCGACGCCTTCGAACCCGAGTCGCAGGCTCGACAGACCTACATCCTAGACCACTAGACTACCAGGGCAACCCCGCAGCCCTAGTCGCTCGGCCCTATGAACCTTACCCGCGCCCGGGCCGTCCGCCTCCCCGGCCCCGCGCGCCCGCGCCCGTGCGCCGGCGCGCGCGTTCGGA
>JAKAVH010000145.1 GCA_021827545.1 Thermoplasmata archaeon | reverse complement strand
AACAGGTTGTGCGACGAGTAGAGCACCACCCGGTCCTTGCTCAGCGTGAGAATGAGGTCCCGGATTTCGGCCGCGATCTTGGGATCCAGGTTGGCGGTGGGCTCGTCGAGCAGATAGAGATCCCTTTCCCGAAGGAAGATGCGGGCGATAGAGACCCGTTTCTTCTGCCCGGCGCTGAGCTGCGAAGCGTACTTCGTCCGAAGAGGTTCGATCTCCAACAGACGCAGGACCCGGTCCACGTCCGCGTCGGAGGCTCCCTGCACGGCGCCGTAGAATCGGAGAGCTTCCTCGACCCGTAGACCGTCCGGGATCCCGTCGACGTGAGAGAGAAAGTGCAACCGATCCCGAGTCTCCTGCTCCTCGATCGAACGGCCCGCGATCTCGATGGTGCCGGTGTACGGGCGGAGGATACCGGCGATCGTTCGGAACAACGTGGTCTTTCCGGCGCCGTTCGGACCCAGGACCACGTAGATCGCGGGCTCGTCGACGGAGAACGTGATGCCGTCGAGCACCTTCTTGCCCAGGTAGCCCGAGCTCACGCCCACGCACGACAGCTCGACCTGGGAGGGCCCGTCCGCCGTACGGGAGATCGAACGGTCGACCACGGCATCCCCTCACATCGTCGAGAGGTAGCGCTCTCGACTCATCAGACGGCTCGACGCGACCAGCAACGCGGCGACCACGGCCAGGACTCCCAGCGCGGCTCCCACCGTGACGTAGTAGTAGGCCGACTTGCCCACACCCTCGGCGACGATCAAGACCAGGACGGGGGGAGCGACCCCGAGGAGGGGAGCCACGCCGACCGGAGAGTTCAGGCCCATTCGCGGCGTGGACAGGGTCGACCAGATGATCCCGCAAGTGGCGGCGAAGAGCGAACTCGCGTACGTCATGGGTACCGTGTACCCCAGGATCGAGTTCTGAAGGGTACTAGAGATCGGATTCCCCGTGGACGCGTATCCGGTCAAGCCCACGACGAGGGTGGTCCCCATCACGATGGTCGACAGCACGACCGTCACAAGAAGGCAGTTCACGAAGAGGGATCGGGGCCGGGCTCCGTAGGAAATGAGGTACTCGAGTACTCCCTTCGACCGGTCTCCCACGAAGAGCATCATCCCCCCAAGCGCCCCCATGGTAGCGAACAACGGGACCTCGAGGGGGAAGGTTGCGACGAACACCGCCGAACCGTGGGAGGTCCGAAGCAGCACCACCGTGAGGATCAACGAAACAACGATGCCGATGACGAGGTAGGCCCTCCCCGCGATGAGGCCCCGCCTCAGCGTCACGCTCAGGAGGGACGGCAAGGTCCTCCCTCCGCTGGTCCTTCCCGACATCGTTACGACCCACGAACCCGCGCTTGGGATAAGACTCTCGGCCCCAGGACCGTCTCGAGAGGCGCTCGTCGCTCCGGGAAGCCGACGAGGAGATTCGGGGAAACCAGCCGCGGGAGGGATTTGAACCCTCGGCCTGCTCCTTACCAAGGAGCCGCTCTGCCAGCTGAGCCACCGCGGCGTTTCAGGTCCGGCCCGACGCTCGGGACTTTTTCCGCTTTCCGCCCCCCGGTCGTCGCCCGCCTCGCCCCCACGGGAAGCCCGCCGAAGCCGCCTCCCAGCCGCGGCGAGAGCTTTCGGGCGGGGGTCGCTTCTCGAGGAACGCCCGCATCCCCTCCTTCTGGCCGTTCGTTCCGAAGAGACGCGCCCAGAGGTCGAGCTCGTAGGCGAGGCCCTCGTCACGCCCGGGGTCGATCGAACGGAGGAGAGCGTACTTGGCCGCCGCGAGGGCGACCGGCGGCTTTGCCGCGAGCTCGGCCGCGAGGGCGAGCGCGCTCGACAGGAGCTCGCCGCGCGGCACGACGCGCTCCACGAGGCCGTCCCGGAGCGCCTCGGTCGCGACGACCGGGCGGCCCGTGAGGATCCAGCGTCGCGCGCGAGCGACTCCGATCCGCCGCGGAAGCCTCCGGGTGCCGCCCCAGCCGGGGATCACGCCGAGGCCGATCTCGGGCTGCCCGAAGAGCGCATCCTCGCTGGCGACGATGAAGTCGCACGCGAGAGCCACCTCGCACCCTCCCCCCAGGCAGACCCCGTGCACGGCGGCGATGACCGGGAGCGGCAGGCGCTCGAGCTTCACGGTGATCGCCTGGCCGCGGGCCCCGTGCGCGCGAGCCGCGGTCGGGTCCATCGGCGCCATCTCCCGGATGTTCGCCCCCGCCGCGAACGCGGTCTCGGCGGCGCTCGCGAGGACGACGACGTGGACCTCGGGATCCGCCTCCGCCTCGTCGAGTCGGTCGGAAAGCGCGTCGAGCACCTCTTTCGAGAGCACGTTCACCGGTGGGTGGTCGATCGTCAGCAGGAGGGTCCGCCCGCGGCGTTCCGAGCGGACGAGCGGCCCGGGGGCGTCCGGGGTCATCGTCCCCGCCGAGCCGTGAGGGCCTATTTAGGTCGCGCGGCTTCCGCGGCCCATGCGCGCGCTCGTGACCGGGGCGTCCGAAGGGATCGGACGCGCCACGGC
>JAKAVH010000078.1 GCA_021827545.1 Thermoplasmata archaeon | reverse complement strand
TGCTTGCGGTCGGGCGGCTCCTCCTCGCCCCGCACGAGATCCCCCGGATGCGCCGGGGGGTCGCGGCCCGGGTCACGGCGCATGCCGGTGCCCCGGAAGGTCTGCCGGAGCCGGGCGACGACGCCGTCGACGACGGAAGTTTGCCCCCGCTGGACGGGCGAGCTTAATGCCCTCTCGAGCTACGCCGCTCCGCGAAACCCCCGGGGTCTGCCGATGACCAAGACCTTCCTCCTCCTTCAGCTTGACAGCGAGGGCGCCCCGTACTCGGAGGTGGCGACCATGCTCGAGGACCTCGGCTTCCGGCCCGAGACCGAAGGATACGATTTCGTCTACGACTGGGGGCGCCCGGCGACGATCGCGGAGTCGCTCAGCTTTGCCGATCGCATCCAGGAGACCCTGCGCGGAAAGCGGGTCAACTTCCGCATCGAGTCGACCGACGACGAGCCCGGCCGCCCCTCGGGCCCCTAATAAACCCCCGCTCGCTCGTCCCGACCGTTCATGGTCGTCCTGGGGATCGAATCGACGGCCCACACCGCGTCCGTCGGCATCGTCGACGAGCGGGCGGAGGTCCTCGGCCTCGCTTCCGACATGTACCGTCCCCCGAAGGGGGGGATTCATCCGCGGGAGGCGGCCAACCACCATGTCGAGCTCCTTCCCGGACTGGTCGAGCGGGCGCTCGAGTCCGCCCGCGTACGCCCGTCGGAGATCGACGCGGTCGCGTTCGCCCAAGGCCCGGGGCTCGGGCCCTGTTTGCGCGCGGGAGCGACGGTCGCGCGGATGCTCTCGCTCGCCTGGTCGAAGCCTCTCGTGCCCGTCAACCATTGCGTCGCGCACGTCGAGATCGCGCGGGTCCTGAGCGGCCTCGACGACCCGCTCCTACTCTACGCGAGCGGCGGGAACACGCAGGTGATCGCCTACGCCCGGGGACGCTACCGGGTCCTCGGCGAGACGCTCGACATCGGGATCGGCAACTTCCTCGACAAGCTCTGGATCGAGCTCGGAGGGGTCTTCCCCGGCGGGCCGGCGATCGAGAAGGAGGCGCTGGCCGGCCAGGAGCTCTGGCCGCTCCCGTACTCGGTCCACGGAATGGACGTCGCGTTCTCGGGAATGTTGACCGCGACGCTCGCGCTCCACGCGAAGGGGGCTGCGCGACCGGACCTCGCGTATTCGGTCGAGGTCACCGCGTACTCGATGCTCACCGAGATCACCGAGCGGGCCCTCGCCCACCGCGGACACGGCGCCGTGGTCCTGGGGGGCGGGGTCGCCTGCAACGAACGGCTCAAGTCGATGGTCCGGGCGATGGTCGAGGGGCGCGGCGGAACGATGTACGCCCCTCCCCGGTCCCTCTGTGTGGACAACGGCGCGATGATCGCCTGGACCGGCCATCTCGCGCACCGGGCCGGCCGTGAGGTCCCGGTCGAGGCGTCGGCGGTCGAGCCCCGCCAGCGGACCGACCTCGTCGCGACACCCTGGCGGGGGAACTAGCGGACGTCGTCCGCCCCCCTCCGTCCCCGACCCGTCCCGAGGCCCCGCGCTTCCCTCCGGGTCGCGCGGTCGGCGCGGCAGGCCGCCCGTTATGAGGTCGGGACCGCTCCGAGCTCCGTGGACGACGTCGATGTCCTCGTCGTGGGGGCCGGTCCGGCCGGGTCGACGGCGGCGTTCCGGCTGGCGGCCCACGGCCACCGCGTGGTCGTCGTGGAGGAGCATCCCCGGGTCGGCCTTCCGGTCCAGTGCGCCGGCCTCGTCTCCCAGAGGGTCCTCGACCTGGCCGGCTCCGACTCGTTCGTCCGCGCCCCGGTGCGAGGTGCTTCGGTCTTCGGACCTTCCCTCGGATCGATCTCCTTTCGGGCCGAATTCCCCCGGGCGTTCGTCATCGAGCGTAGCGGGCTTGACATCTACCTCGCCGACCGGGCCGCCCGCGCCGGGGCCGAGTACCGGACCGCTACCACGTTCGAGCATCGGCTGGAGGCGGACGGCGTGCGGGAGCGGGTCCGGCTCCGGGCCCCGGACGGATCGATCCGGGAGCTATCGGCCCGGGTCGTGATCGGGGCCGACGGCGTCTCGAGCGCCGTCGCCCGCGCCTATCGACTCCGACGACCGGTGGAGATCCTGCCGGCGTTCGAAGCGGAATTCCCGAAGAGCCCGGGAGACGCCGACACCGTCGAAGTGTACTTGGGGCGCCGCCTCTCGCCCGGCCTGTTCGGCTGGTGGATCCCGGACGGGGCCGGCGGCGCCCGCGTTGGGGTCGCGTGCGACGCCGACGGCACGTCCGCGAAGGCGTACTTCGACCGGCTGGTCGCGCATCTCTCCCGACGGTTCGGCGCCCCGCTCGGCAGCGCGACCGCCTACCTCGCGTCGGGGATCCCGATCGGGACCCTGCCCCGGACGCACGGGGACCGGGTCTTGCTCGTGGGGGACGCGGCGGCCCAGGTGAAGCCGCTCTCCGGAGGAGGGATCTTCACCGGCATGCGCTGCGCCGAGATCGCGGCGGCCGTCGTTCACGAGGGGCTCGAGCGGGGCG
>JAKAVH010000058.1 GCA_021827545.1 Thermoplasmata archaeon | reverse complement strand
GGCGAGGTGAACGGTCGGCAGCGGCCGCCCGAGCCGCAGCGCGATCGCTTGGGCCTCCCGCAGGACCTGGACCATCTGCGTGTGCGTCCGGACGAGATAGACGATCCGGTGGTCGGCCTTCTCGGCGTGCTCGACGAGCGGCGCGAGGGTGGCGACCGTCTTCCCCGAGCCGGTCGGCGCGTCGACCAAGAGCGCGCCGCCGCGCTCGGTCAGGCGCGCGACCGCCCGAAGAAGGTCTTCCTGGCCCGGCCGAGGACGGTAGGGAAAGAGCGCGGAGCCCTCCGAAACGGCGACCATCGGTCCCCTCGCGGGAACGACTCAGCGGGGAGGCTTTGAACCTGCCCCTTCATCGGAAGCATCGTTCGACCGGAGCCGGGGGGTAGGCCGGTCCGGTCGCGTCGGAGAGGAGCGGCCACCGGCTCCCGCGACGTCCCCGCCTCGGGACGGCGAGCGGCGGTGGGCCCCCGCCCCCCCGCGCCCCTCCCGGCGGCCGCGGCGCGGACGGTGGGCCGCTCGAAGGAGACGGCCTACCCCGGCATCCGGGCGAGCACGTTCAGGTCGGCCCGGACGGCTTCGACACTGCCCCGGAACGCCGCCTGTTCTTCCGGGCTCAAGGCGACCTCCACGACGCGCTCGACGCCCGCCCGGCCGATGACGGCCGGGACCCCGATGTAGACGTCGCGCTCCCCGAACTCCCCGGAGAGGTACGCCGAAACCGGCACGAGACGGTGCTCGTTCCGCACCACCGCTCGTACGAGCTCCGCCTGCGACGCCGACGGGGCGTAGAATGCGCTCCCGGTCTTGAGCAGGTTGACGATCTCCCCGCCCCCGCTGCGGGTCCGTTGAACGATCTCCGCGAGCCGGTGGGACGGCAGGAGCGTCGTCAGCGGAACGCCGCCGACGCTCGTCAGCGACAGGAGCGGGACCATCGTGTCCCCGTGCGTGCCGAGGACAAACCCCGTGACGTCGCGCGGCGCGACGTGGAGGGCGTCGGCGACAAACGTCCGGAACCGCGCCGTGTCGAGCGTGCCGGACTCCCCGAAGACGTGCGACGGCGAGAACCCCGTCACTTGGCGGAAGTAGTAGGTCATGACGTCGACGGGATTGGTCACGACGACGACCACCGCCTGCGGAGCGCGGGCCTTCACCGCCTCGGCGTGCCCCTTGAGAATCGAGGCGTTCTTTTCGAGGAGGTCGGAGCGGCTCATGCCGGGCTTGCGCGCGAGTCCGGCCGTCTCGACCACGACGTCGGCCCCGTCGAGCGCGTCGAGCGATGTCGTCCCGACGACGCGGGTCGAGAAGCCGAGGATCGGCGCAGACTCCTGGATGTCGAGCGCCTTCCCTTGCGGAAGCCCATCGATGATGTCGACCAAGACGACTTCGTGGGCGAGGTCGGCCTCGGCAAGCCGCTGCGCGAGACTACCACCCACGTTACCGGCGCCCAGCACCACAATCTTGTTCACTGCCGTCATTTCGGCCACCGGGGCCGCCAACGGCCGACGACTTAAACGTCCTCGGACGGGGGTCACCGGCCGCGAGAAAGGGCCGGCCCCGAGGAACGAAAGCTTGATTCGCCGACGCCGACGTGGCCGACCAGAGCATGCCGACCGTCGATTCCGTCTTGCTCAGCGTGGAGGAGCGCGACAAGTGGCGCCACCGCGCGGAGCTTCTCGAGCGGCGGCTCTCGGAGGTTCGCCACCAGTTGCGCACCGCCCAAGTCCGCCTGCGGGCGGTCCGCCGGGAGCTGAGCCTCCTCCACTCGATGACCCGGGCGTCCCCGACGCCCGCCGTCCTCCGCGCGGTCCCCCGGAGCCCCGATGCCCCGAGTAACCCCCAGCTCGGTCTCCGCTAGGGAGAGCGAGCTCACCGCCCAAGAACGGGCGGTCGAGGCCGAAGTCGCCCGATTGGAGCGAGAGGAAGAGCAGCTCCTCGACCAACTCCGCCAAGCGCGCCAGCAAGTTCGATACTACGAAGCGCTCTTGCGGCTGTTGCGCCGCGAGTGGGGCCGCGGCGTCGGCCTCCACGACGTCGTCCGCCGGTTGTGAGCTGACGGCGGGACCGTGCGCGTCATCGTATTCGGAGCGGGCGCGACCGGCTGCCTGTTCGCCGCCCGGCTCGCCGCGAGCGGCCTCGACGTCGAGATCGTCGGTCGGCCGGCGGTCGTCCGGGCCGCGCTCGATGCCGGTCTCACCGTTCGGGGCGACCGACCCGTCGGGCCGGTCCGTCTCTCGGCGACGACCGAGCTTTCCCCGGGGTCGGACGCCGAGGTCGTGCTTCTCACCGTGAAGACGTTCGACTTGGCCGCCGCCGCGAAGGCGCTCGGCCGCTCGTTGCAGCACCCGGTTCCGATCGCGCTCTTGCAGAACGGCCTCACGGTCGAGGAACGGTTCGCGGCGGAGCTCGGCGCCGTCGGGTGGCCGCATCCCGAACGCTCGCTCGTCCGAGTCGTCCATTCGGTGCCGTCGACCCTCCTCGCGCCCGGCGTCGTGGCGAACATCGGCGAAGGCGAGTTCGTGATCGGGGATCGCCCACCCGACCACGGAGATCCCGCGGCGCACGCCGTCGTCGCGGAGACCCTCCGTCGAATCGGTCCACCCGTTCGGTCCGTCCCCCGCCTCCTACGGGAGGTCTGGCGGAAGGCGATCGTCAACGCCGCGATCAACCCGGTGACCGCCGACCACGGGATCGTCAACGGCCGTTTGCTCGACGATCCGTACCGCCAGCAGGCGATGGCGCTGTTGGGGGAAGCGCGACTGGCCGCCGAACTCGCGGGGGAGCGGTTCACCCCCGCGGAGACAGAGACCGCGCTGTTTCGGATCGTCCGGGCGACCGCCCAGAACCGATCGAGCATGCTGCAGGACATCGAGCAGGGCCGACCGACGGAGATCGACGCGATCTCCGGGGAGATCCTTCGGATCGCCCGCGCCCACGGTCGGGAGCTTCCGTGGACGGCCCGGGCCGTCCAACGGATTCATCGGCGCGTCGACGCCGCCCGACCGCCGGCCGGGCCGGATCCGAGCCGCGCATCGGAGGAGTCGAGGAGCGGTCCCGGCCCGGGCCGGGAGGACGGGGCGATCGCGAAGCGCCCGCCCCTCCGCCCGGACGCTCCACAAGATTCTTAGGGCCGACGCCTAGCGAGGGTACCGTGGGCGAAAAGCGCAGCGTGACCGATGCGGCCGTGCGGGGCCGACGGGTGCTCGTGCGCGTCGACTTCAACGTCCCCCAGACGCCGACGGGAGGGATCGCGGACGACCGCCGGATCGTCGAGGCGCTCCCGACGCTCGAGCACCTGAGAGCCCACGGGGCCCGCTCGATTCTGGTGAGCCATCTCGGCCGGCCCGAGGGACGACGGGACCCGAAGCTCTCCTTGCGACCGATCGCCCACCGGCTGAGCCAGCTCGTCGGCCAACCCGTCCTCTTCGCGGACGATGCGGTCGGCTATTCGGCGATCGAGCTCGCCTCGCGGATGAAGGACGGCGATCTGTTGCTGCTCGAGAACGTGCGCTTCCACGCGGGCGAGGAGGCGAACGATCCGGCGTTCGCCGCCCAGCTCGCCCGGCTCGCCGAGCTGTTCGTCGAAGACGCGTTCGGGACGCTGCACCGCGCGCACGCTTCGACGGTCGGCGTGGCGAAGCGGCTCCCGTCGTTCGCCGGCCTCTTGGTCGCCCGGGAGGTCCGGGAGCTCTCCCGGCTCCGGGACGCTCCGATCGCTCCGTACGTCGCGATCCTGGGCGGGGCGAAGGTGCGGGACAAGCTGCCGCTGCTCTCGAGCTTTCTCGGTCGCACGCAGCTGATCTTGATCGGGGGGGCGTTGTCGTTCCCGTTCCTCGCGGCGGCCGGCCATTCGCTCGGGGCGACCGAAACCGAACCCGGCCTCGAACCGGCCGTGCGAGAGTTCTTGCAGGCGGCGGCGGACCGCGGGACGCGCGTGCTCCTTCCCGAGGACGCTGTCATCGAACGCCCGGATCGATCGTCGGTTGAGGTCGTCCGGCTCGACGCCGTCCCGTCCGACGGGCGGATCCGGGATATCGGACCGGCCACTCAGCGGACGTTCGCGTCGGCCCTGGCGGAGGCCCGAACTGTCTTCTGGAACGGCCCGCTCGGCCTCGCCGAAGACGCGCGGTTCAGCGAAGGGACCCGGGCGGTCCTCGGTTCGCTCCGGGGTTCGACAGCCTACCGGGTCGCGGCGGGCGGCGATTCGGCGGCGATTGCCGAGGCGCTCGGCGTGATCGAGTCGTTCAACTTCATCTCGACCGGCGGCGGCGCCGCGCTCGAGTTCGTGCAGGGGGCGGACCTCCCAGGCCTCGCCGTCTTGCCGGACGCGAGGTGAGACGGGCGACTCGACCTTCCTCGGCGCCGGCGCGCGTCGCAGTGTCGACCCACGCCGCGTAGCGGCTGAGCACGCGCGGCAGGTCGACCTCCGCGACTTCGGGAACGGTGTACGGGTGCCGCTCGTCCAAGAAGGCGAAGAGCGAGCCGACCCGCTTCGGGGCCGTCTTGAAGAGGACGAGGCGCTCCGCGTCGTCGACGAGTCGGCCGTTCCATCGGTAGATCGACCGCACGGGCAGGAGCGTCGCGCAGGCGGCGAGGCGCCGCCGGACCGCCGCGCGGGCGAACCGAACCGCGCTGCGCTCGTCCGGAAACGTCGAGAGGACAAGGCGGACCGGACCGTCCGCGCGGGCGGGCTCGATCGGGAACGGGGTCATAGGCTGGTTGCCGCCACGACCGCCTCGGACGAGGTGCAGTCGATCGAGGTGACGCCGAGGGTCGAGAGATCGACGAGCACCGCGCGCGCCGGCACCGGGGTGATGTTGCGCATCCGCTGGTACTCCGTCTCCGCCTGCCAGGTCGACACGTTCAACAGCAACACGCCGCGGTAGCGCTCGACGCCGAACGTGTGGGCGTGGCCCATCGCGAGGATGTCGGGGAGCGGATCGACGACGAGGCCGTCGACCGGGGTCGGTGCGAGCGGGGTGCGACCGCCGTAGCTCGGGGCGAGATGGCGCATGCGGAGCATCCGGGCCATCACCTCCGTCGGCCGGGAGTACGACGCCCCCGGGATCGACGGGATGAGATCGTCCAAGCTGCGGCCGTGGTACGCCTCGACGACCACCCCTTCCAAGCTGAACGTCGAAGGGTTCGCGAGCGGCCGCACGTTCGGCCCGAGCCGTTCGCACAACGGCGGGGAAAGCGCGGGTTGCGGCTCGGCCGGGCAGACCGCGTCGTGGTTCCCCGGCACGACCACGATCGTGACGGAGCTCGGCAGCTCCGATAGGCGCCGCCCGAGTTCGGCGTACTGCTCGACGACATCGGGAATTGCGAGGTCGCGTTCTTGATGCGGGTAGATCCCGATCCCGTCGACCAGGTCCCCCGCGACGACGACGTAGCGGATCGTCCGGGCGAGGTCGGGGTGCGGGCCGGCTCCCTTCAGAAAGTCGACCAGCCGGCCCCAGGCGTCCGCGAGGAACGCCTTCGACCCGACGTGGAGGTCCGACAGGAACAGCGCGCGGTTTGAGGTGTCGGAACGCTGGACCTTGCGCCGCCACGGGACGTCCGGCCGCTCGAGGGTGGTGATCCGAGGAAGCCGGGACGGATCCCGGCCGAACTCGAGGCGGACGCCGATCACCTCGTCCGGAAGGATCGGCTCGGCCGCCCCCGGCGCCTCCTTCGGGAGGAACGCCTCGATGCAGCCGGTCTCGTCCTCGAGCGTGAGGATCAGGTGGTGTTGCCGAGCGGTCGAACGCACCGAGCGCACCATCGCGATCAGCGAGGCGGCTTCGCCGCTCCGCTCGATCTCGTGCGCGGAGCGGAGGTTCTCGAGCGTCGGCCGCCCCTTCAGCATCTCGCGTAGCCGCTCGAACCGATTCGCGAACAGGCGTCGGTACCCGTCGAGCGGCGGCGTGTTCGGCGTCGGGGCGACGAACCCTTGGCGAATCAACCGGAACGGCTCGGCCGGCGACGCGTCCCCCGCGGACGAGGGGGGGGTCGGAGGTCGAACCTCGAGGGAGAGCTCGGCGCCGATCCGGCTCGGGCGCAGGAGCGTGAGCGTCGATCGCACGAGCTCCGAGGTGACGAACGGCTCGCCAACGCCCATCCGTTCGAGGACCTCGCGGGAGGCGATCAGCGGGCGGGGCTGGCGCAAGAGCAGTTCGAGCGCGTCCGCCTCGACGAGCTTCTGATGGCTCTCGAAGAACGCCACCAAGCGGTCGCGCACGTCAGGGGCCACGTCGGAACCTCGGAGATGGCCCTCGAGCGCCCGGCCTCGGGCCTCCGGAGCCGAGCGGGAAGGTGCGCGACGCTATTTCAACGCTCGCGCGACGGCACCGTTCGCGCGAGCTGCGGACGGATCAACCGGGCTCGGTCCGGCTCAGCGGTACGATTCCTTCGAGTACGTCGGACCGGGGGGAAACTTCCCCTTGAGATACCGAACAAACGGTTCGGTTGACTTCTCCAGATGCGCGGCGTACCACTGCACGACGAGCTCCTTGAGCGTCGACTGGAGCGCGTCGAGGTCGACCTTCTCGTCCGGGGCGTCGTAGACAATCGCTTGGCTCATCGTGCGCATCCACCCGGCGTAGCGGTGGTACGACTCCCCGTCACACCACTCGAACGTCCCGCGGAGCCGGGAAACCCCGTCGCCGTCCCGGTAGTAGGCGAATCTCAGCGTAAACCCGATCCAGCCGGGCGCCCGGTCGCCGAGCTCGATCGCCTTCAGGCCCGCGAAGTCGAAGTTGTCGCGGAACGACCACTGGGTCGGGTACTCCGCGAACGTGGCGAACACCGTCGACGGCGGATCGATCGCCAGGTGGACCCCGATCGTCTCGAACTGAACGTGGACCTCCCATAGGATCTGCAGCAGCCGTCGGTTCACCTCGGCCCGATGCGAGTGATCCTCCTCCGCCCGTTCGACCGCGGCCTGCGTCTTCTCGAGTTCGGTGCGTAGCTCGTGAAGGAACGTCTCATTCGTCCCGGCCGGCGCCGCTTCCACGGACGCCTTTCGTCCGGATCCCTTCGGTCGTCCGGGCCTTCCTCTCGGCCGTCCGCGCCGTCCCTTTGGTCGCCCCCGGGGTGCCATGAGAAACCGCCCCGGCGATGGGGGGCCCGCTATAAAGCATGTTTCTCGGCCGGCCGATCGCGAAAGCCCCCCGCCTCGGTATCGAGACGCCGGTCCACCCGACGCCGTCTCTCATCCCCGACCACGACATCGTCGAGCCGCCTTCCCTTGAGGATCGGACAGCCCCGGTGAGAAACCCGCGTGTACCCCTCGACCGGTTCGTGGGCGATCGCACCGCACGGACGGCGCGCCTCAACCTCGCGCGCCATTCGTCGCGCGAACGGGGGTCGGCACTCCTTTAAATAGTCGACTTCGCTAGCAATCAGCGGAAACGGTTCGGCGACGGAGGAGCCTCGCTCTTCCGCTCTCCAGTCCAAGGACGTGCGTTCATGATCCACCCCGGCTCTTCGCGCAGTCTTGCTAGGACCTCGGACGGCGGACGGGCGAGTCTCTAACCGGTCGTCGGACGCCCGCTCGGCCCGGCCGAACGGGAGCGTTCCGAAGGAGCAACGAACGTATGAGCAACGACCCCAACGCCGCCAAGTACCAGATCCGAGCGCGCATCACCGCCGAAGGCGTCATCGACAAACCCGACGTGGTCGGGGCGGTCTTTGGCCAGACCGAAGGCCTGCTCGGCGAGGAGCTCGACCTCCGCGACCTGCAGAAGTCGGGCCGGATCGGTCGGATCGAAGTGAACATCGACAGCCGCAAGGGCCGTAGCGAAGGAGAGATCATCGTCCCTTCCTCGCTCGACCAGGTCGAAACCGCGATCCTCGCGGCCGGCCTCGAGACCGTCGACCGGATCGGCCCGTGCCGGGCGAAGATCGAGGTCGTCGGCGTCGAAGATATCCGGATCGCCAAGCGGCAGAAGGTCGTCGACCGCGCGAAGGAGATCCTCTCGAAGATCCAGGAAGGGTCGAAGGGCGTCGCGATCGACCTGACCGAATCCGTCCGCAAGGCCGTCCAGGTGGAGGAGATCACGACCTACGGGCCCGAGCACCTGCCCGCCGGCCCGAACATCGACCAGGCCGACGCCCTCATCGTCGTCGAGGGACGGTCGGATGTGCTGAACCTACTGCGCTGCGGGATCAAGAACGTGATCGCGGTCGAAGGAACGAGCGTTCCCCAGACCGTCAAGGACCTGTCCCGCGGGAAGACCGTCACCGCTTTCACCGACGGCGACCGCGCGGGCGAGCTGATCTTGCGGGAGATGCTCCAGACGATGGACATCGACTACGTCGCCCGGGCTCCCCGGGGCACCGAGGTCGAGGAGCTCACGCAGAAGCAGCTCGTGAAGTGCCTTCGGAACAAGATCCCGATCAACCAGTACCTCGAGATGACCGGGTTCGAATCGACCGGGGCGAGCCGCCAGCCGATGGACGAGCGGGGCGAGGGCCGTAGGGACGAGCGGGGTGGCCGGCGCGACGACCGAGAGCGGCCGGCCCCGGCGCCCCGAGCCCCCCCGGCTCCGCCGGCACCTCCGGCGCCGGACGTCGTCCTGACCCCGGAGCTCCAGCGGTACTTCGACCTTCTCACGACGCTCGAGAATACCTCCAAGGCGGTCATCTTGGGACCGGACGGCTCGACCGTGGCGGAGAGCCCGACGGGGGCGATGATCGACGCGCTCGCGGGGCTCAACGTTCCGGCGAAGGCGCTCGTCTTCGACGGGATCGTGAGCCAGCGCACGGTCGACGTCGCCCAGGAGAAGGGCATCAGCACGATCGTCGCGAACCGGCTGGGGGCGATCGGCAAGATGCCCGACGGCATCCAGGTCATCACCCGCGCGGACCTGAAGGGGAGCGCCCCGGCCTGAGGTCGGCCGGCATCGGATCCGTTGGCGTTCGCCCCCACGACCGGTTCCGTTCGCTCGATCGAGTGCGAAACGATGAGCGCGACCCCTTCGACCGGACGACGGCGGCCGACGAGCCTCGATGAGATCGCGACGACCGCCGACATCCCGCTGCCGACGGACCCGCTCGATCGGGTGATCGGGCAGGAACGGGCGGTGGAGACCGCCCGGATCGCGGCGTACCAGCGGCGGCACCTCCTCTTGGTCGGCCCGCCGGGAATCGGAAAGTCGATGACGGCGCAGGCGCTCGCCCTCCACCTCGACCGGCCCCGCACCGAAGTGCGGGTCGTTCACAACCCGGAGAATCCCGAGCGGCCGACGGTCGAACTCGTCTCGCGGGAGGACGTCTATAAGGAACGGGAGATCGACCGGTCCGTCGGCGGCGAACTCCTCCGGCCGACGGACGCGCCCCCCTCGGTCGCGGAGCGGCTCGGCTATCGCTGCGGCCGGTGCGGGTTCTACTCGCTACCGACGGATCGGTTCTGCCCGAGCTGTTCGCACTCGAAGCAGAATCTTCCCGGGCTTTCCGACTCGAGTCCGTTCCGGGACCTGGTCGGGGGCATCTTAGAGCTCGCCACGCCGGCGGGGGGACCGCTCGAATCGGTGCGCACGACGCGCATCCGCAACGGCGTGGAGGAAGTGGTGGCGTACGAGCGCGCCGGCGACAAGATCCGGGTGCTCGACCAGAAGGCCCTCGAGCAGCGACGCCAGCGCGCCCGCCAGAGCCCGCACAAGGTGCTCGTGAAGATCGATCGCAACACGTTCGTGATGGCGACCGGGGCGAGCGAGACCGAACTGCTCGGCGACGTGCGCCACGACCCGTACGGGGGCCATCCCCAGCTCGGCTCGCTGCCGTACGACCGCGTCGTCGCGGGGGCCGTCCACGAAGCCCACGAGGGCGTGCTGTTCATCGACGAGCTGCCGCATCTCGGGCACCTGCAGCGCCACCTGCTCACGGCGATGCAGGAAAAGCGGTTCCCGATCTCCGGCCGCAACCCGCAGTCGGGCGGCGCGTCCGTACGGGTCGATCATGTGCCGTGCGACTTCATCCTCGTCGCGGCGGCGAACATCCAGGACGTGCGAGGGATCCTGGCCCCGCTGCGCTCCCGCATCGCGGGGAGCGGCTACGAAGTCCTGCTCGAGACGACGATGCCCGACACGGAGCCGAACCGGATGCGCCTCGCCCAGTTCGCCGCGCAGGAGATCGCGAACGACGGACGGATCCCGCCCGCGACGCGCGAGACGATCCTCGAAATCGTGCACGAGGCGCGGCGCCGCGCGGAGGTGCTCGACGGACGGCGCCACGCGCTCACCCTTCGGCTGCGCGAGCTCGGCGGACTTATCCGGACCGCGGGCGATCTCGCCGCGATCTCGCAAAGCTCCGTGATCGAGCCGAAGCACCTTCGGGAAGCCCTCGAACGCGCCCGACCGATCGAAGAGCAGATCCGAGAGGCGTACGGCTCGCTCCAAGGCGGCCTCCGCCGGGAAGCGACGGAGGCCCAGCGGCAATCGATGGGCTACTACAGCTGGAATGAAAACGCCGATCCGGGTTCCTACCCGCCGGGCGGATACGGATAGGGGCCTTCCCGGGCGACCGGCGCCCGGAGGTCCCGATCGACCTCTCCCCATCGGCGCCTCCGCTAGGGCTATGAGCGGGGCCTTGGTGGCGGCCCGCGCGGGCGCGTAGTCTAGTGGTTATGACGTCACCCTGACACGGTGAAGGTCGCCAGTTCGAATCTGGCCGCGCCCACCTTCGAAGGGGGGTAGTACCAATTCGGCCAGAATTGCACTACTCCCCTCCCCTCCGTTCTGCCGACTCCCTTAATTCGCCTTCAAGATCTTCCATCGGCTAGGATGGTTCAACCGTCTGCGCATCCCAGACCCGTCAATCGGCGGGGGCGACCGAAGAAGTCTCCTCAGGCTTGGTTGCGGGATCAACTCGAACCCCTACTGGTGAAGGGGGCCACCATTTCTGGCGTAGAGCCTGCGATTGCCCACGAGTATGGCCTACACACCGGACTGAAACTTGCGGCTGTGAGACACGCTTCGGAGGCCTTTTCGAAGATCGCTCGCTCCCTTGTTTGGGAGGACAGGGTCTACCGGAAGTCTGTCTATGTCGACCTCTTTGCCGGTTGTGGTCTGAACCGAATGCCCACAGGGGAACTGGTTGCAGGCACACCTTTCGTAGGAGCTTCATGGCCGTTCGACCAGATTGTCCTTATCGAGCAGAGCCCGGAGTACAGCCGAGTCCTCCGGAATCGGTTTGCGGTGGCCCCGGACCCACGGGTCACCGTGATTGAGGGCGACTGTAATAACTCGGTCGACGCGGTGGTCAAGGCTATCGACGAACGGAACAGTATGGTGTTCGTGGCCGTCGACCAAGAGCGGCTGCAGGCGAAATGGTCGACCCTAGAGACTTTCTCGGAGGCCTTTCCCGCAATGGACCTTGTCGTAACCGTCCCCTCAGGGGCCGAGCGGGAACTCAGTGCGGCGAAGGTAACTGGTCGGAATTCTGAGCGACTCGAATCGACCGTTGGCATGACTGTCGCCGAGATTCTGTCGAATGCGGACGGATCGGCGGGTGGAGCGCTCGCCGCAAGAATCCGAGAGGTCCTCGGGCGAGAGCTTGGGCAGGCGTCGCCCATCAAGGACAGCGAGAACCGCCGTCTCTACGACTTGCATATCTACAGTCGACTGACCCGGGGTGGCTCTCCATATTGGAAAGCCTATAAGGCGATTTACGACCGGTTGAAGCACCTATCCGCGCACGACGTGTCCGGGGTCCTCAATGACCTCAGCGGGCGGGCACTGCCGACGGGATAGATGATGGGAATTCGCTCCATGTCCGCCTGTCGAGCGTCCTCCCGTACCGGTGCTTCTGCACCCCGCCCCACTGCTTGAAGAAGAAAGGCACGGCTTCGTTCCTGCACCGGTCCCGAAGGGTCCGAACCCACTCCTTCTTCATTGGGCGGGCTCCCGGTCCGCTCTCGCCCCCAACGATGACCCACTGGATTCCCGAAAGGTCCAACTCGTCGAGAGGCCCCAGTAGGGGCTCCAGCGAAAGGAATCGGACGTAGGCCGGCACCTTCCGGAGCTCGTCCGCGCGCCATGCCACGTCCATGCTCTCGATGCTCACCCCCTGCCAGATATTCGGTCGCCATGGCAGTGAGGGGCCGAGCTCCCCAAGCCGCTTCGCCCGCTTGGTGAGAACCTGGAAGGTATGTTGCCGAGCCAAGCCCATCGTCTCGAAGACCCTCCGGATGAACGCGGTGGGCACTCTTTCGTGATACAGGTCACTCATCGAGTTGACGAAGATTCGCCGGGGCTCCTTCCACTGAAGGGGAAGCTCCAGTCGATCCGGCCAGAGCCTCAAGTCGAACCCTTGCTCGAACGGGTGGCCGGGCACGCCCCGGAACCTCTCTGCAAACCGCTGGGCGTAGCAGTGCTTGCAGCCCTGGCTCACTTTCGTGCAACCTGTGATGGGATTCCACGTCGAGTTCGTCCACTCTATCGAGGAAGACGCGCTCATTGCCTTGAAAGTAGCTTCCCCCCTATAAGGGAGGGGCGGGGGACGAGAAACTGGGTTCCCGAGCGGTTCGACCTGCCTTCCGTCTCCGGCGTAGATTGTAGACTGTCCTCCTACTCACCCCCAGCCTCTGCGCTACCTCCGTCGCGCTCCCTTTGTACGGGTCCGGGTCGACGTACCGCTTTGCGCGCCCTCCGGCCACGCTTTGACCGAGCACCCGTCCCACCTCGATTCGGTTCGCTTCTTTGCCGAGGCCGACGATTCCCAACTTGCGGACGAGGACGGGACGACGGACCATGCGACCCTCCGAGTCGAAGTAGCACTTCCGATCTCGGTGCCGAACGAATTCTGTGCGTGATGGGGCTGATGCTCTACCGGTGGCTCCAGTGGAAGGTTCGGGACCTGGGTCTCTCGATGAAAGAGCTGGTCGAAGCTCTCGAAGGGATCCGTGTGGGGGCGC
>JAKAVH010000209.1 GCA_021827545.1 Thermoplasmata archaeon | reverse complement strand
GGCTCACGCGGTCGATATCCGTGGCGATCGGATCCCGTCCACGACGATTGCGCGCCTAAGATGGTCGATTGCCCAGCGCTCGGGACGGTCGACGAGGAGTGAGAACAAGCAGGCCCCCCGCGCATCGAACCCCTTGCGCGAGCGGGTCGGGCGGATCGGGGCCGGGCCGACACGGAGGGAGAGGACCAACGCTTATACGCTCGCCGTGCTACCGAGCGGGTGTCACCCTATCAGCCCGAGACCGAACGTCTGCTGCGCCGAACGACGGAGCGAGCGATCGCGTATTTTCGGGATCTCGACCGTCGGCCCGTGGCGCCCACATCGGAGGCGCGGGCGGCGCTCGATGGCCTCGGATCGGAGTTCCCCGAGTCGCCGACCCCACCCGAGCGCGTGCTGGAGATGCTGGACGCACACGGTTCGGCGGCCACGGTCGCTTCCAACGGGGGTCGCTACTTCGGATTCGTTACCGGTGGCACGCTGCCGGCGGCGCTCGCCGCGAATTGGCTCGCGGGCGCCTGGAACCAGAACGCGGCTCGGGAGGTGATGTCGCCGGTCGCGGCGCATCTGGAGGCCCTTGCAGTCCGCTGGTCCCGGGAACTCCTCGGCCTGCCGGAGGGCGCCGACGGCGCCTTCGTCACCGGCGCCACGATGGCGAACTTCACCGGGCTGGCCGCCGCCCGCCACGCGGTGCTGGCGCAGGCCGGCTGGAACGTCGAGGCCGACGGGCTCTTCGGCGCCCCGACGATTACGGTCGTCGTGGGCGAGGAATCCCACGCGGCGATAGGGAAGGTGCTCTCGTTGCTCGGGCTGGGCCGGGATCGGGTGGTCCGGGTGCCCACCGACGCGCAGGGCCGGATGCGAACCGACCGACTTCCGTCGGTGACCGGGCCGGCGATCGTCTGCCTCCAAGCGGGGAACGTCAACACCGGCGCCTTCGACCCGTTCCCGAGCCTCATCGAGTGGGGGCACGGGCTCGGAGCTTGGGTCCATGTGGACGGGGCGTTCGGCCTCTGGGCGGCGGCCTCTCCGCGGCGCCGGCACCTCACCACGGGCCTCGCCGCGGCCGATTCCTGGGCCACGGACGGACACAAGTGGCTCAACGTCCCCTACGACAGCGGGCTCGTGCTCGTGCGGGATCCCCTCCATCTGCGGGCCGCCATGGCCGGGCCGGCGGCCGCGTACCTGGCCGCTCGGGAGAGCACGGACAGGTTTGATTACACGCCCGAGATGTCGAGGCGGGCGCGCGGCGTCGACGCGTGGGCCGCGCTGGTCTCGCTGGGCCGCTCGGGCTTGGCCGCGCTCGTCGAGCGGAGCTGCGAGCAGGCCGCGCGATTCGCCACCCTGCTTCGGGAGGGAGGGTGTGAGATCCGGAACGAAGTCGTGCTCAACCAGGTCCTGGTCTCGTTCGGGAGCGACGAGCGCACGCGCCGGGTGGTGCAGGCGGTCCAGGACGACGGCACCTGCTGGTGCGGGGAGACGGTCTGGAAAGGCCGCACCGCGATGCGAATCAGCGTGAGCTCGGGTCGGACCACCGACGACGATGTGGAGCGATCGGCCGCGGCGATCCTCCGAGCCGAACGGTCGGTCGATCCCCCTCACAGCCACTGACTCGACCGAACCGCGCTGCGGCCTTCGGCCGGAACCTCTCGATGCGGTGCTGCGACCCGTCTCGCGCCGGTAACACGTTCGATAGATCCTGAGTCCGTGATGTTCGGCTCCAGCTGTCGAATCCTGTACCGGGATTCACAAGATAGGTCCCGGACGTTTTCGCCCGCTGAAATTCGGTCGACGGTGGTTCAAACATTACTCGGGGAGCGGGGGCGGTTAGGAAGTTTCCCCAGCTACCTCGACCCGACCCCATCGATTGGAGCGTCCTCTTTGCGCGGGCCCGCTGTCCATGGTGTGGGGGGCAGCGGTTCAACGCGGGGCAGGAGAGCTGCTCCCAAAGTCTTTTGGCGTCGCGCCACTCCACGACGCCATGGTCTCCACCATCGACCTCATGGACTTCGTGCATGAGCATCGGAGTGACTTTTTCGAGTGCGCGGCCCAGCTCGGCTGGAAGGAGTTCACCAAGGACCGTGGAGTCAGCATGCACTCCTTCCGGGACATCTTCCTGCATCTCGCCTACGTCGAGGAGCAGCACGTGACCCAGTTCTGCGAGAACCACGCTACCCCCTGGATGCGAGAGGTCATGAACATCCCCCGGGACCGGTATCTCAGCATCCCATCCGTCCGGAGGCGGCTCAAGGAGGTCACCGCCATGGCGAACGCGCGGTTCCCGAAGTGGAACTCATCCGAAGAACTCGCGAAGCCCGCAGTGTGGGTGGCCTCGAAGAAGTACCCGCTGCGTCTCTCCCGGGATTCCGCCCTTGCACAGTGCCTGACCGAGCACCTCCTCCACCTCGGCGAGGTGGAGGCGATGTTGTGGCAGCTGGATGTGGAACCTCCCACCACGTTCTGGATCGCACGGCGGGTGCTCCGCGGCAAGTGGCCCCCGCCAAAGTCTGCGCTGATCCCGGGGGCGTTG
>JAKAVH010000073.1 GCA_021827545.1 Thermoplasmata archaeon | reverse complement strand
GCGGCCCGCCTCGATCGCCGGGACGCGCTTCAAGCGGAACATCGGGTCGTCCGGCCGCTGAAATCGCCGATGGAGCTCGAGGACGGTCGTCTCGGCCGGGACGGTCACGACCGGCCGGCTCATCACGTCGCGTACTCGGGCGAGCCGGAGCGGGTTGTACTCGTAGATGTGCCGGATCGAGTAGCCGCGCTCCTTGAGGCGCTCGGTCATGATCGTCTCGGGGAGGAGGTACTCCGCGAGCAGCTCGGCGACAAAGACGGTGACGAAGATCGGGACGACGACGTTGAAGTCGCGCGTCACCTCGAGCGCAAAGACGCTCGACGCCAGAGGCGCCCGCGCCGCGGCCCCAAAGACCGCGGCCATCGCGGCGACGGCGAATACCCCGGGCACGGGCGAGCCCGGGGCGATCACGTCGAAACCGAACCCGAGACCGTAGCCGAAGGCGCCGCCCACAAGGAACAACGGGGCGAGCGTCCCTCCGGAGGTCTGAGAACCCATCGCGAGCAGCCAAGCGAGGAGCTTCGCGCCGATCAGGAGGAGGACGAGCGTGATCGCGAGGCGCCCGACGAGGACGTCGTCGATCACGTTGTAGCCGACCCCGAGGATGTCGGGGACGAAGAACCCGACCAGGCCGACCGCGACGCCGCCGAGCGCGGGGAGCCACGGCTGGCCGATCGGGAGCCGACGGAAGATCCGCTCGGTGCGGTACAGCGCCCGGGTCACGAAGACCGCGAAGAGTCCGCAGGCGAGTCCGAGCAGGATGAACAGCGGAAGGGCGGCGAGGCTTCCCGCGTCGTAGGCGGGCGTCGGGAAGAGCGGCTCGGGGCTGATGAGTAGGTAGTGCATCCCGGCGCCGACGGCCGAGCCGAGGGCGATCGGGATCAGCGAGCGGACCCGGAACTCGAACAGCAACAGCTCGACCACGAGCAGGACCGCCGAGATCGGCGTCCCGAAGATGGCGGCCATTCCCGCGGCCGCGCCGGTCGCCAGCAGGATCCGCCGCTCGGAGGGGGTGACGGTGAGCCACTGGCCGATGTACGAACCGAACGCTCCGCCGGTCTGGATGATCGGCCCTTCGACCCCGAACGGCTGCCCGAAGCCGATGGTCGCCGTGGAGGCGATCGCCTTCAGCACCCCGACCTTCGGCTCGACCCGGCTCTCCGTCGTGACGACGGCTTCCATCGTCTCGGGGATCCCGTGTCCGACGATCTTGGGCGAGCCGTAGCGGATGAGCAGTCCGGCGATGACCCCGCCGATCGCCGGCAGGACGATCACGACGAGTCCGAGGTGATTGTCGGCCGGCGAGACAAACGTCGCGCTCAGCACCCCGTAGAACGCGGCGTTCGTGAGCAGCCCAATCGCATGGTACAGCACGAAGGCGATCGCGCCGGCCGCGCCTCCGATGCCGATCGCGCTCGCGGAGAGCCGGGTGATTCGCGGGTCACCCGAAGCACGAAGCGTCGTCGTCCGTTCGTTCCCGCCGTCGTCCGAGGTCACGGGAACGCCCGGACCTGTTTCGCCCACAACATCGATCCTCACCGCCGGCGACGGCGCAAAGACCGTCTGGAGTTGACGGCAAAGTGACGACGCTCCGGGACTTATGGGGTTTTTCAATCAAGCCGCGTCGCACCGGCGCCTCCGCCCGCGGCCGGGTTCCGACTCCGGCAGCGACGGCCGAAACGACTAACCGTATCGATCGACGCCATGAACCCGCTCGGCGGTCCCGTGCACAACGGACGGTGGGAGGGGGGAGGGCCGGCCTTCCATACCGTCGTTCCGCCGCCGATCCTCTTCAAGAGCGCGAGGGCATGGGACGGTTCGGTCGGGGTCCGTCCGGTCCCCGTGAGATCGGTCGGTCGCGTGCGATTTTCGGACAGCTTCGCCCGGTCGTTGAGCCTCTGGATGGCGGTCTGCCGCCGGAACTCTCCCGCGTCCCGGCAATCCCGCACGATCTGCCCGTCGGCTGTACGCTCGGCGGGTCCGTCCCGACTTGTCGTCACCGAGGCTCCACGGCACCGCACCGATCGACGGAAGTCGAAATGCTGCTTCGTCGGCGTCGTTCACCTCGGCTCGGAGCTCAGCGGAGGGTCCCAAGTAGGAGGATGGGCCGTGCGAAGAATCCACGGAGGAAGGGAGCAGAGACAAAGGGTCGCTGGGGCCGGGCTCGAGTCCGGCTCTCCCCGGGTCCACCGGTGTTCATTCGTGCCCACCGGGTCTTGATGGGCGAGGGTTCAGCGGCCTGGCTTTGATTCGGGTTCTGGGGAAATCGCGCGCCGACCTCGCTCAACCTCCCGGACGGGTCGGAAAGCGGTTGGGGGCGTAGCGGCTCAATCCGTACCCCGTTCGCCCTGCCGACCGGCCGGATCGATGCCGGCCGCGGCCCGGACCGTTCGTTCGGTGTGAGCGGGATGGCGGGGGAGTTGGGACGTTGTAGGCGAACCCCGGAACGATGGACCGCTCGATCCGGAGACCGAGCGTCCGCTCGATCCGGGCGAAGTCCGCTTCTTCCTCGGGCGCGACCAGGGTGTAGGCGTCGCCGCGCTGCTGCGCCCGGGCCGTTCGGCCGACCCGGTGGACGTACGTCTCCGGGTCGGCCGGCACGTCAAAGTTCACGACGTGGCTCACGCCCTTGACGTCGACGCCCCGGGCAGCGATGTCGGTAGCGACGAGGATCCGGTGGTCCCCGCGTCGGAATCCCTCGAGGGCCCGGGTCCGCTGGCTCTGGCTGCGGTTGCCGTGGATCACCCCGGTCGGGAAACCGTGCTGGGCCAGGTCGCGGGCGAGACGATCGGCGCGGTGTTTGGTTCGTGTGAAGACGAGCACGCTCGTCATCGCCGCGTCGGCGAGGAGCTCCGTCAGGAGGGCCGACTTCCGGTGAGCGGGAACGGGAAGCGCGAGGTGAGCGACCCCGACGGCCGCCACCGTCCGCTCCTCGACCTGGACGAGGCGAGGGTCGCGCAAGAACTCCCGGGAGAGGCGGACGATCTCGGGCGGCATCGTCGCCGAGAACAGGAGGGTCTGCCGTTCGCGGGGAAGCGCGGAGAGGATCCGTCGGACGTCCGGCAGGAACCCCATGTCGAGCATCCGGTCCGCTTCATCGAGGACCAAGATCTTGAGCGAACGAAGGTCGACGTATCCCCGCCCGAGGTGGTCGAGGAGCCGGCCCGGTGTCGCGATCACGATCTCGGCGCCGCCGCGCAGGCCCCGCTCCTGGTCGGCCATGCCGACCCCGCCGTAGACGGCGACGCCGCGCAGCGGAGTGTGGCGGGCGAGCTTCCGCAAGAACCCCTCGGCTTGGAGCGCGAGCTCGCGGGTCGGGGTGAGGATCAACGCATGGATCTTACCGCGGGGCTCGTTCAGGAGCCGCTCGAGGATCGGAAGGAGGAAGGCCGCCGTCTTGCCGGTCCCGGTTTGGCTGGTACCGACGATGTCCCGACCCGAGACCGCGGAGGGGATCGTTCCTTGTTGGATCGGCGTCGGGACGCGGTAGCCGATCTCCTCGATTCCCCGGCGTAGCTGGGGTCCCAAGCCGAGTTCATCGAACGAGGCCGGACGAGCGGCGGATTTCGACGCGGCCTCCCGGCTCGCCTCCGACATACCGCTGGGGAGTCCTCCCCTCGCGGATAGCGTTACCGCCCGGTCCCGCCTAGCCGGGAGAGCCGTCGATCCAGCCGGGTTCGGACGGGCCTTCCCAGTCGGGATCGCGTCAGCGGCATCGATTGGCCGCTCGCCGTCGGAGCGGCCAACGGTCCTCGATGAGCCGCGCGTACGGCGAGTGACGTCGCGATTGGCGAGCTCCTCGAGGGAGACCGCTCGCGCGCTCCCTCTCGGTTCGGGGCCGGAAGTGGGCGGTCGAACACGCCTCCGCGGATCGCATGGCGCGAGAGATCCTCGGCGCCCACGGGCGAGCGCTCACGGTTCCTTCGGGCCCGGCTTCGTTCCGATGAGGAGGGGCCTCCGACGGACCGGACCGACTTTCCGGGGAAAGAGGCGGGGAAGTGACCGGCTCCTCGCGAGGCGCCTTCGATTCGTGGACGGAGGATCGGCGCCCGCACTCACCGGCGGACGACGCACGACGACCTGGTCCTTCGTCTCCGGCGGTTCGTCATCAGTTGTGTCGGGGAACCTCGACCGAATGCAAATCTCCGTTCCCCGTGCCGGGCGCGAAGCGCCGGAAGCCCCGGGCCTCGGCCGTCGACCGGGCGACGGTTCTCCCGCACAGGATATGGACCGCCTCGGGTTCAATCCGTCGTGCCGCTTCTCGGCGCCTCCCGCTGGTTTCTCACGGCGGCGCTCGCCCATCTCTCGTTGGCCGGGTTGCTCCTCCTCTTCGCCGGCGCATCCGGGATACTCGGCGCGGATTGGAACGCCCTCGTCTGGCTCCTCCTGGTCGGATTCGTCGTCGCCACGACCCAAGGGTTCTCCTGGCAACTCTTCCCCACCGTCGCGCGCCGATCGGTATCGAGTGGTGGTGTCGCGTACCTCTCCTGGGCCGCGCTGGAGGGAGCCGTTGCCTTCGGTCTCCTCGGGATCTACGAGGCTCCCGCCGGCGGCGCGCTCGGCCCGATCTTCAGCCTGGCTGCCGCGCTCCTCGCGATCTCCCTCAGCCTCACCACGATCCGCTTTTGGCAGGCTCGATTCGAACCCGCGCTCCGCACGAGCGGTCCCATGCCCCGGCCGGGGGACCGGGAGACCGTACCGCTCTTCCTCATCGCATGGACCGCTGCGCTGGGATCGGCGTTCTTCTTTCTGCTCGCGGGGCTCTCCGAGGGCCCCGGCTTCGGTTGGTGGCTCGCGGCGGTCCACCTGTTCGTCTTGGGCCACGCCCTGGTCCTCATCTTGGCGGTGAGCCTCCGTCTCGTACCCCGCTCGCTGGATGCTGACCCGCCCGCAAAGGTGGTCGTCGCGCTCGCCGGACTCGCGACCGCGGGCGGGTTCCTCGTCCCGGTGGGAATGCTGCTGGTCTCTCCCTCCGCCTCGATCGCGCTCGACGTCCTGGCCGCCCCGGAGGCGGCGTTCGCGCTCCTGTTCCTGGCGACGTTGCTCTTTTTGGGCGTCCGTGCCCGGACCGCCCGCCCCCCGCTCGCGCTCCACCTCTCGGGCGTTCTCGCGCTCTTAATCGGTGGCGGATTGGGCCTCGGAATGGTCGCCACCCACGACTACGCCCCGGTGGTGACGCACGCGCTCGTGAACGTTCTGGGGTTCGTGGGCCTCACGATCTTGGTCATGTGGTTCGGGATGGTCGCCCCGTTCCAGCGGATCTCCCATGCCTGGACCGGGAAGATGCTCTGGGGTCTCTCGTCGGCCTGGCTGGCGGCCGTCGTCTTCCTGGCGTGGGCCGGGGGCCGCCCCGGACCGTCCCTCGCGTGGGCCGCGACGCTGGGCGGCGGACTCCTCTTCGGGGTCGCCATCGCATGGGGCATCGGCACGGTACCGGTCCTGTTCTCACAGTTGAACCCGCTGCCCGGCCTCTCCGTCGAGCGGATCCGCGTCCTGCGGAACCGGTGGGATCGCCCGTGAGCGCACAGCCCCCTCGGATCGGCGCCCGGCTCGAAGCCGACCATCGAGAACTCGACGAACTGTGGGAACGGTTCCAGAACGTCCCGGCGTCGGACGGGCCGACCCGGCGGGAACGGTTCGCCGGTTTCCGCTCGCACCTCCTCCGCCACATCGCCGTCGAGGAGGAGCGGCTCTTCCCTCGTCTCGAGGAGGACGCGCCGAGGCATCGAGCCCTAGTCGCCCGGCTCCGCGAGGAGCACCGGGAGATCGAAGCGCTGCTGGAGCGGATCGATCGGGCCCTCGTCGAACGATCGGAACGGGCGAACGATCTCGGTGTCGAGCTGATCAACGTGCTCGGGGAGCACAACGCCCGCGAGGAGGGGAGCGCATACCCGTGGCTCAACGAACACTTCGACCCTGACGAGGCCCGGAGCATCGAGCAGCGGCTGAGCGAGACGCTGCCTGAATAGCCCGGCCGTTCTCCGGCTCATCCCCCTGGACCCCGAGCGCAAGCGTCGGTAGAAGTGGTGGGGGAGGAGGACGGCCCTGCGGATCATGCGCTCGGCCCACTCGCACGGTGCGGCAGCGTCGGGGCGATTGGAGGGGGCGCATGGATGGGAACGGTGGGCCCAGTCAACGGACCCGGACGGAACGGCAGGCTCGGGCCCGCCGATGACGAGTACGATGCTCCGCGCAGATCCGGCATCGTCCATCTGGAGAGGCCGACCACCGCGTCGCCCTCCCGAAGACGGCGTCCGGCCCCGCGGCTCTTCTCACGCCGGCAGTCCGGTAACCGGGGGGCCGTCGGGCGGACTCGAACCGTTCTTGTCGGTCGCGGTCCGTAGGCCGTCGCCCGGCCGTTCGAGCGGCTCCCTTTCCTCGGAGCGGCCCTCCAGTGTGGACCCCCCGTTGGCATGGAGGGGGCACCAGAAATCGATCTCGACCTCAGCCCCTCTGTGGCCGGTCGAACGGGGTGGGCGCGGCGTAGGGTGCCATCCCGGCGGCGCGCGGATCCCCCAGTGTCCGCTCTTCGCCGGGTAACTTTCCGCGTGCGCCGCCGCAGCGCATCCCGGAGCCCGGCAGCGTACGACGAATCCCGGGCCGGGCTCGGACGGCGGCCGCCCGTGCATCCGGGTGATCCTTCTGAGATTCCACCACCAGGGTAGCAATGGGAAACCCTTTCGGAAACGACTCGACGATCAGTGCTGCCGCGAACCCGGTGGCCATCCCGTCCATTGGTTCCGCTTTCAGATGTTGCAATAGGGCCTCCCCTCGCGCATTCGCCATGCTCCACACCCGAGGCGGAGTGACCGAACTATCCGTGTCCGCCCCTGAGGAAGGGTATCCTTCTAGGACCACGATCGAGTCAATCCGAGAGTTCGCGGCCCAACGGAGAACCGCACTGGCCAGACGCCGTAGATCGTCGATTGGAGGGGAAAGGTCGGTGTAGATCACCACAAGTTGGTTGCACCGCCCCTCCGGACCGCAGGAGGCGGGGGCCGTGAACGCCCTTACGCACGGAGATGCCCGGCCTTGTTCGATACAGACGGCCGGTTCGAAATCCCCCCCGTCCAGATAACCCAACGGCTCCATCCTGAGAGTATGAACAAGGTAGCGACATGCAATGGTGCCCGAGAGCCCGGCCGTGGGGAAGGCAATGACGGCCAGAGCGCCGCGGACCGGGGGAGTGTGGGGAAAGGTGACGAAGGTAACCGGAGACAGCCGGCCCTGCCCTCCGCGTGCCGGGAAAGGTCTGGGGCGCGGAATCCTTGTCATTGCGCCGCTCCGCGAGGTCATTCGATGCAACAGCTCATCCGGCTCATGTCATGGTGGTAGGACTCGGCGGCCATCTTCAAAGCCTCGGAAAAGGTCGGGAAGACGTGAACCGTGTCGATGATGTCCTCGACCGAGAGGCCTCCCCGGATCGCATACGCTGCCGCATGGACCATGTCCGCGGCGATGGGGGAGACGATGTGCACGCCGAGCACCCTTCTCGTCTTGGCGTCGGCGACCATCTTCAGCACCCCGCGGGTATCTCCTACGGTCAGCGCCTTGGGGACCCTTCCCATGGTCGTCACTCGGCACTCGCAGGCAAAGCCGCGACGGACAGCTTCCGCGTCGGTGAGCCCAACCGATGCGACCTGAGGATTGGTGAACACAGCGTGGGGAATCCAGTCGTAGTGAATGGTCCGCTTTTCCCGCTTTAACGCGTTCGTCGCCGCGGTGGCCCCTTCCTTAGCGGCTACCGTTTCCAGGGCCATGCGACGGGCCACGTCGCCGGCGGCCCAGACGCCCGGAGCGGTGGTCTGGAGGGTCTCATCGGTCTTGACGTATCCTTGCGCATCCAGCTCCACCCCGGCCGCCTGTAGCCCCAGCTCCGAGGTGTTCGGCACGACTCCGGTGGCGACCAGGACCTCGTCCGCCTCGCAGACGGTTGGGGCGCCGCCGTTGGCCAGATCGCAGATCACGCGCCCGTCGGTACGCCGGATCCGACGCACCCTCGCGTTGACCTGGATCTGGACGCCCTCCGCTGAAAGGCAGCGGGTCAGCTCCTCCGAGACCTCGGGTTCCTCCAGCGGTAGCACCCGGGGAGCTGAATCCATCACCCGAACCGAGCTCCCGAAGTGGGCATACATCTGACCGAACTCGAGACCGAGCGGGCCCCCCCGAGGACGAGCAGCTCCTTCGGCATCTCCTTGCGCCGCATGAGGGTCCGGTTCGTGAGGTACCCGGCTTCCCGAAGACCTTCGATTGGCGGGATCTTGGGGGAAGAGCCGGTGGCGATCAGCACGTGGTGGCCCTCGAGCAACCGGCCCCTCGCGCGTACTCGATCTCCGGGCAAGAGAACGCCGCTCGCCTCGATGTACTCGATCTTACGTCCCTCGAGGACTTCCAGGTAGTTGGTCCTGCGGAGCTTCTGGACCATGCGGTCCTTGTTGGCGATTGCTTCCGGAAAGTCGCACTTCGGGGTACCCGGGAGGTTGCACGCGAACTGCGGGCTCTGCCGGTAGAAGTACTCGTTCCCGGCCTCGAGGAGGAACTTCGAGGGCACGCAGCCGACGTTCACGCACGTTCCCCCGATCGGCAGGTCGGCGTTCACCATCGCGGAGGTGAATCCCAGTTCGTCCGCCCGAATGGCCGCGGCGAAGGCGGCGGCGCCACCGCCCAGAATCACAAGGTCGAACCGGTCGTGCCGAGATCGAGGCATGGCCATTCTAGCGCGACGAGAGAGTTGAGCTAGCTGCAGAGAACGAGAGAGCAGCTTTCGGTACCGAAACCGTTGCCCACTCTCACCGGCGCGCGGCGTTATCGAGCCTATGCTGTTTATTCGAAATCAACCCCGAGTCGTACGCAGCGGGTCGATTTACCGTCAGTAATGGCGTAGCGGCCATCCGATCAATCGAGAACGAACCGCTCGAGCCCGGGGGGCCGGATTCGACCGTCCTGAGGGCCGCGCTTCCTCTCCGCTCGGTCTCCCAGAGCCCACTCGCGACCGGGTCGAGCGGGGTGTTCCGCCCGAACCCGGTTCCCCTCACGCGCGTCCGTTCCAGCGATTCGGCAACGAACCGGGCGATCGGAGGCGCCCCTCCCTCTTCCCGGAGTGTCGATCAGGGGAGAGATCCGAGGCGGTTACCTTGGATACATATGATTATGCTGTCTTCGGCCGATCGACGAGGTCCGATGGCGAGCGGGAACCTCGGGCTCGCCCGGTGCTCCGCCTTAGCCCTGGTCGGGGTGATGCTGATCGGCCTGTTCTTCGCCCCACCGCCCCGGGGCACGATCGGGCCGGGAAGCGCGCACGACCCGATGGCGCTTCCCGCCGCACCGTCGCCGGGCCGGTTCGGAGACGGGCGGCCCGTGAACCCCGGCGGAAGCTGGGTCGGTCCGGATCCCCCGCCGGGCTTTGTGGAATCCACGCTCACCCTATGGAACAACACCCTCACCGCCGGAAATACCCGCCCGCTCGGTCCGGAGTCCCCGGGGGCCGCGGCGTTCGACTCGTCGTCGAACACCCTCTTTGTGGCGGGCGCCTCCGGCACGAACGGAACCGTGAGCGCCGTCTCGATGCCGAACGGGACCTTCGAGCGAGCGACGGTCGTCGGGACAGGGGAACATCCGCCGGCGTTCGCTACCTCCGCGCCCGCCGCCCTCCTCGTCCTCCCGTCGCTCAACCAGCTCTGGGCGGCGAGCCCCTACTCCGACAACCTCACGGTCCTGAATGCGTCGACCTTGGCGATTCAGGACCAGATCCGCGTGGGGCCCGGTGCCGAGGGGCTCACGTACGATCCCACGGTCCACCGGGTGTACGTCACGGTGGGCCCTGCTGCCAACGTCAGCGTGATCAACGTCACCTCGGACGCCATCGTCGCGAACATTCCGGTGGGGGCCGGGCCCAACGGGATCGCGTACGATGCGCAAAGTGGGGACCTCTATGTCGTGAACTCGGACCCGTTCGGCCCGCAGGGCGACACCGTGGGCATCATCGACGTGAGCTCCAACGCCATGATCGCCACAATCCCCGTGGGCATCTTTCCGGGTCCGATCGCCGTCGACCCCGCTCACGGCGAGCTCGACGTGCTGAGCAGCTACGCGTTCGTCCGGCACCCGAGCGTGGTGAATGTGATCTCCGTCGCGGCGCGGGCCGTCGTGGCGAACCTGACCGTGGGGAACGGGGGACCCACCGGGATCGCCTACGACCCCGCCAACGGCAGCATCCTCGTGACCGAAGGGGGCAACTTCTCCGTTCCGGGGACCAACCTCACGGTGATCAACGACACCCGTCTCGCCGTCGTGGGCAACGTCACCGTCGGGTCCGACCCGAGCAGCGCGGTCTACGCGACCCCGGAGGACGCGGTACTTGTGATCAACGGCGGCTCGCAGAACTTCACGTGGCTGAATGCCACGACGCTCGCGTCCGTCCGGTCGATACCCCTCGGCTTTCAACCCCTGGAAGGAGCGTTCGATCCCGCGACCGGCGCGTTCTACATCGCCGATCAGAACGGGGCCGCGGTGCTCGTGATCTCATCGGCCTCGCAACGGCTCGTCGCCACGATCCCGGTCGGACGCGAGCCAACTTCCGTTGCGGTGGACGCCTCGGCCAACCTCGGCTTCTCTACGAACCTGGCGTCCAACAACCTCACGGTCTTCTCCACCGGAACCGACCGGCCGGTGGCGTCGGTCCCCGTGGGTCGGGAACCGATCGGGATCGCCTACGACCCCGCCGTCGACCGGTTGTTCGTGGCGAATCTCGGCTCTGACTCAGTGAGCGTGCTTTCGGCGTCATCCCTGGATCTCCTCACGACAATCCCAGTGGGCGACGAGCCGGACTCCGTCCTGTACCTCCCGGCTTGGAACGAGATCGCCGTAGCGAACTTGGGTTCCGGGAACGTGAGCCTCCTCAACGCCTCCGCCGACCGGGTCGTCGCCTCCATCCCGGTCGGGGCCGACCCGTTCGGTCTCGGCTACGATCCGACCTCGTCGGTCCTCTACGTCGGGAGCCTCATCGGATCCCACATCACCTCCATCGCGCTCCCCTACGCCGCCGTGGGTTCGATTCCCGTCGGCTCCAGTCCCCTCGGGGTTTCCTTCGACCGGTTGGACGGCGCGATGCTGACCGCGAACTTCGGCTCGTCCAACGTTACCGTCGTCTCGACGGAGAGCGGCCGGCCGATCGGCTCCCTCCCCACCGGGTCTCAGCCCGTCGCGATCCTCCGGGACCCGGCCGCCGGGCTGTCGCTGGTGACCAACCGCGGCCAGGGGACGCTCTCGTTCCTGTACTCCGTCCGGTTCCCTGTGACCTTCTCCGAGACCGGCCTACCCAACGGCACTGACTGGGGGATCCGCCTCTCGAACGGCCCGTCAGGGACGGCGAACGCGAGCGTGCTCACCCTCCTGGAGGTAAACGGCTCCCATTCGTTCGTTGTCACCAGCGGGGACCCGACCTATCAAGCGCTGGGCGGCACCTTCTCCATCGCCGGTGCCAGCACGCAGGTGACGGTCCCGTTCTTCCGGGTCGTCTTCGCGGTCACGGTGACGGAGCGCGGCCTTCCCCCGGGAACCGAGTGGGGGGTCACGCTCCCCACGGGGATGTCGGTCACCTCGCAGGCCCCCTCCCTCTCCTTCCTGGAACCGAACGGAACGTACGCCCTCCGCCCCGGGATGGCGAATCGGTCGTACTCAGCCCCGTCGGTCACGGTCCTCGTCGACGGGGCCCCGGTCTCGGCCGCGGTGACCTTCCAAGAGGTCGTCTACTCGGTCACGTTCGCCGAGTCCGGCCTTCCCCCCGGCACCGTCTGGTGGGTCAACTTGACCGGCGGCGCCTCCTACGTCTCGACGGGCCCCACCCTCTCCTTCTCCGCGCCGAACGGCTCCTATTCCTACATCGCTTCGTCGATCGGATTCCCGTCGGTCGAAGGGAGCTTCGCGGTCGACGGAGGGCCGCCGTCGGTCCTCTCCGTCGCCTTCGCGCGCCCGTCTCCGGCCACCGCGGGTCTAGGCGGGCCGGTCTACTTCGCGGCCGATGTCGCGGGGATAGCCATTGCCGGGGCCGGCGTCTACGCAGGGTTGGTCGTTCGCCGTTGGCTCGCGGGCCCACGGCGCGCGGAAACCGCGCACCAGTGAGGTCGGGGCAACCGTCGATCCAGTTCGGCGACGGCCCGGTCCGCCGCGCGGAACGAGGAGATCGAGAAGAAGGTGCGCGAAGGCGGATTGGTGAGGTGCGGGCACCGGGATTTGAACCCGGGTTATAGGCTTGGCAAGCCTATGTGATGACCAGACTACACTATGCCCGCGCTGGCGAGGGTATTGGACGCCGTATTTTAGGACCGCGAGGCGACCGACACTCGGTCGGTTGTCGGCGAGTGGCGCGGCCACGAAAGATGGCTGACGACCCTATCGGGGCCTGAGCCAGATCGGCGTCTTGGCTCGGCGACGGCGGTCGTGGCGCACGGTGTCGTGGAACCGCTTCCCTCGCGCCTGTCGTTCCTCATTGCGATAGCGGACCGCCGAGTCGAGCGCCCGGCCCACGGCCTCGGGGGTCGTGCACGTCTCCCCGGCCATCGCCCGCTTCTGGAGGTCCCCGGCGTGGCACTCCACCGGGTTCCGGTGACTCGCATGCGTGGGCGGGGAGAACAGCCGTACCTTGTTCGCTCTCGCCCACTGCCGAATGTCCGCCGTCCAGTGGTTGCTTGCCCCGTCCCAGATCAGGTTGACCCACTGGTCGGTGGGATACTCCGCCCGTACGTCCTTCCGATACTCCCGCCAGTTCGTCGCATGCTTCGTCCGATAGACCCGACCGAACAGCCGCTGGTGGAACACGTTCAGGGTGAGGAAGTAATAGACCGTCCCAAACTTCCGGTTGTACTCGGCGGGGATTCGCCCGGGGCGCTGGCGAGGGAACCACCCCTCGC
>JAKAVH010000276.1 GCA_021827545.1 Thermoplasmata archaeon | reverse complement strand
GCACCATCTCGACTCTGAACTCGCCCGAGAAGAGAAGCGGAGGTGCCGATCGAGAGCCGCGAGGAAAAACAGGCTCGACGGTCCGGGAAATGTCGCGCGTTAGGGTTGACGTGGCTATCGAAGAATTGGACCAGAAAACAATGTATTTGAACTCCCGGAGAGTTCGGATACATGCCCCGCTTTTTTTCCGCAATCGTCGGTTCGGGCTGAAGATCGGCGAACTCCGGGACGACAACCCGCCGCGTCTCGGGAGGATCCGCCTGTCGTCGGGCATCGGAGTGCTTGCGCCTCGCAGATTCGGCCCGGTCGGCGCATCCGGGAAGATGCGCCCGGCTCCGGTCTCGGGCGGATCCTCCCCGCGGGGTTCCTCGTTGGAGGCGGATTTCGGACCTCGCACCTAGGCCAACGGGCCTTGCGCCAAAATCGAGGTCAATCCCGCTTCCCCTCGACCGTCCGATGGCGATTCGCTCTTCCCTTCTGGGAGGGGGCTCGACGGGACTCTCCGCCCAGGGGACATCTCCGAACCCCCGCGGCCCCTCGTACCGTTCCGCTCCGCCGCACCTGCCGGGGGTCCGCCGGTTCTTCTACGCGCTCTTCGGGGCGTACCTCGCTGCCCTGGTGGGCGGGATGGGCCTGTTCGTCATCCAGTGGAGCCACCCGGCCTCGGTGGCCCTGTTCGCCGTTCTCTCCGCCCTCTTCGTCGGGAGCGCCTACGGCCTCGCGCGCCAGACGGTCGCGCTCGTCAGCCGCCGGGGGGAGCTACCGGCCCTCGCCGACTCGCCGGCCGGGCGGCGGGTGGCTGTCCTGTACACCACCATGAACGATGTGGTGCCGGAGTGCCTGCGGGCCATTCACCAGGACTACCCGGTGGACGTCTTTGTGCTCGACGACTCGAGCCAGCCGGAAGCCCGCGCGACGGTCGACGCGATCGCGCAGGAACGGGGGTTCTCCGTCGTGCGGCGTACCGAGCGCCGCGGATTCAAGGCGGGCGCGATCAACGACTGGTCGGCCACGTGGGGATCTCGCTACGACTACGTCGTGCTCCTCGACTCCGACTCGTTCCTTCCGGCCGACTGGGTGCGACAGGCGCTCCGCTACGCCGAACATCCGGCGAACTCCCGGGTCGCGATCTTCCAGGGGCGGATCAACATCTGGAACTTCGACACCCGGTTCGTTCAGACCCTCGCGCCGATGGCCCGCGTGGGGCAGTTCGTGTGGGAGTCCGGCCTCGCGAACGCGCTCGACACCGTCTTCTGCTACGGCCACAACGCGCTGATCCGCTCGAGCGCCGTGGCCGAGATCGGCGGGTTCGTCGAGGGGTACGTCTCCGAGGACTTCGCGACCGCGGTCGCACTGGCCGATCGGGACTGGCACAGCCGCTTTGTCCCGCTCCACACCTACGAGGCGATGCCCGAGAACGTCCGGGGCTTCATCAAGCGCCAGAACAAATGGACCCGCGGCGCCATGGAGTTCCTCGAGTTCTCCCGTCGTTCGCGGATCGGCCCGGCCCGGAAGTTCCACCTTCTTCAGACCCCGTGGTCGCACTTCACGAACCTGGCGTTGCCCCTCGGGATGCTGCTCACGGTCTACGGTTTCGCGTCGACCCCCGCGAGCGCGCTCTCCTTCCTCACCCGGTTCGCGCACGACCCGCTCGGGACGTACTGGTCGATCCCGCTCTTCCGCTACCTGACCGTCGTCGGGGTCCTCGCGACGATCCCGACGGTGCTCGTCTACCGGGCGGCCGGCGTGGGGTGGGGGACGTACTGGCGGCACCGTTGGCTCTCCGCCGCCGTGAGCGCGGTGTCGCTCCCGTACGAGGCGATCAGCATCGCGGCGTACATGGCGCGCCGGATTCGGTCGATCCCCGTGACCCCGAAGAGCGAGGCGCCGCTCCGCCTGAGAGAGGTGATCCGGATCGCGCGGTACTCGCTCGTGCTCGAGGGGGCCGATCTGATCGGTTCCGTCTGGATCAATCCGCTCGCCTCCGTCTTCAACGCACTCTGGTTGGTGCCGATGATCCTGGCGCCGCTCATCATCCTCCGCTTCTCGGGTCCGCCCCGACCGGAGGAGGGACCTCGATCGGTGCCCGTGGGGGCCGATGAGGTGGGTTCGGGAGAGGCTCGGGCGGAGGCGGTCCATGCCTCGCTGAGCCGCATCCGGGCGACCGGACGGCTCCCCGGCGGTTGGATCGTGCCGGCGGGATAGGCGCGGTGGCCGCGCCCCGTCCTACGCCCTTTAGGACGGGGGATCGTCCGAGCGCGACTTCGCGCGAGAGGTCCGGCGCCGGGTCGGCTTCCGTGGCGTGGAGGTGCCCGATGGCGACGGCGCTGCGGGGGACGGCTCCCCCGCATCCGCGGCGGCATTCCCCTCGGCGCTCGGGACCGGAAGGATCGGGTCAGCGGACGGTGCCATTGTCGCGGAGGACGTGGCGGGGGCGGGCCCGGACGGCGGGCTCGGGGAAGGAGTCGCGGCGGCGGGCGGTGAGGCGGCCGGAGCCGCGGGAGCGGGCGCGGAGGGCGGGGGCGATGCAGGGGCGG
>JAKAVH010000142.1 GCA_021827545.1 Thermoplasmata archaeon | reverse complement strand
GACCCTCACCTACGGGGCCCCCGGTCTGAAATATGTCCCACAGCCCGGGCGACCGGGAGCCGTTCACACCATGATCGCGTGGCGACGGCGCATCGATTCCTCGGTCTCCCCCCGCGCGCGGATGAGCTCGGCGATCAGTCCGTCGGTCAGTCGCAGGCTCGCCGACTCGAAGAGCGTCCCGAGCGGGGCGAACCGGAGGCGATCGGGGTCCTCGCCGAACTCGACCGGCAGGAGCAGGGAGGCCGTATGCGCGAGCTTCGAACCCGGTCGCGAGGTCACGACGATCAGCGCGGCCCCCTCGCGCCGGACGATGTTCGCCGTCTGGATCGACGAGAAGCTCTCCCCCTGGCCGGAGAGGATGAAGACCGCGTCCTGCCGCGTCACGATCGGGGTGACGCTCTCCCCGATCACGTACGCCCGCAGCCCGGCCTGGACGAGTCGCATCGCGAACGCCCGTCCGATGATGCCGCTGCGGCCGGCACCGTAGACGAAGACCTGCGAGGCCGCGAGGAGGATCTCGACGGCGCGGCCGACCCGGCGAGGGTCGAGCTTCCCGAGCGCCTCCGTGACGCGCTCGCCGATGTAGCGCTCGGCGCCGAGGAACGTCGTCCCGCTAGCGTCCGTGGGGCCGGACATGCGAGCGTCCCTCCTTTCGGCCGGCCGCGGCGGCGATCGGCCGGACGCTCCGACGGACCGCGGGGGCCGCCTTCGCCCGGGCCACGGGCGCCGCCGGGCGGGCCGCCGACGGCTTGGCGACCGGACGGGCCGGCGCGGGGGCGTGCTGCTTCGTCCACCGCCGGGTGAGCGCCCGCTCGTACAGGAGCTTCATGTACATTCCGTCGTGCTCGAGGAGCGGTGAGCTCGAGATTACGGTCACGTCATAGTCCCTCTCGGAGAGCAGTTCCGCGACGGCATCGAACCGGACGAGGCCGCGCTTGATCGGGGTCAGCCGGAACTCGCCCGGACCGTAGAACTCGACCCCGGAGAAGTTGAGATACAGCGGCCCGTGGGTCGCGTCGACGAACTGCCGGACGAGGGGCTCGAGCTGCTCGGTCGTATCGAACGTCGTCCGCTCGCGGGCCGCAAGATGGGGCAGGTTCAGGACCGGCACCGTCCCCTTCACCCGCCGGACCAGGTCGAGGACCTCCTCCCGGGAGCCGAAGACGTCGGGATGGCCGCTCGGTTCGATCGCGAGGCGCACGGCCCCTTTCGAGAACTTGCTGAGCCAGGCGGAAAGGTCGGTGACGATCTCGCCGAGCTGCTGGATCGAGTCGGCGCGGTCGCCCGGGCCGTAGAAGCCGAGGTGGGTGACGGTGAGCCGGGCCCCGAGCCCTTGGGCGAGGACCCCCGCCCACTGGATCTGGCGCGTCGACTGCTCGCGCGCGTCGCTCGAGCCGAAGAAGTCGACGTAGTACGGGGCGTGCAGCGTGAGCTCCGTGTCGAGCGCGCGGGCGAGGGCGCTCGTCAGCTGGAGATCGGGGTAGTCCTTCGCGAGGCTCCAGGTGAGCGTCGTGAGCGAGTCCCGGCGGCGGATCGGGCTCGTCAGCGCCTCGAGGCTCGGCGCGCCACCCTGGTGGTCGGCCGGCCCGACGCTGACGGGGAGCTGCTGCACGAGCTCGCGGGGGAGCTTGCCCACCTCTTCGTCGAGCGCGAGGCGGGTCAGCGGATTGACCTTGATGAACTGGACCTCCATCGCGGTGAGCCCCAGATGGTGGATGTCGGCGATCCCGTCCCGGAGCGTGCGGCCTTTGCAGGACAGAGGGATCCCCGCGGGTCCGAAACGGATCACGAGTAACCAAGCCTCAAAACGGGGAGCGGGGTAAACTCCGTCCGTATATATCGGACGCCGACCGTTCCCTTTCCCCCGCCCGGGGGGATTCGGGGGCCACGGCGCGGAATCCGCGCGCGACGAGATAGAGCTCCGACGACGGTTCGCGCGAGGCCGGCGGCTTCGTACGACGGACCTCCTCGAAGGAGCGTCCGACCTCCTCCACGAGCCCGTCAAGGAGATCGCCGGCGAAGACCTTCGCGACATAGGCACCGCCCGGACGCAGGACCTGTCGGGCGAGGGCGAGTCCGGCACGGACGAGGTCGACCGAGCGCGCATGATCCGTGGCGTACGCCCCGCTGATCCGCGGGGACATGTCGGAGAGGACGACGTCGAACGGCGTCGGCCCGAGCGCGCCGAGGAGCGACGGATCTCCCACGCGTCCACGGACGACGCGCACTCCGGCGATCAGCTCGATCGGTCGCGGATCGACGGCCACGACCTCGCCGCGCGTCCCGAGGCGCTCTCGCGCGACGAGGGACCAGCCCCCCGGAGCCGCCCCGAGGTCGAGCACGCGCAGCCCCGGCCGCAGGAGGTGGAACCGGTCGTCGAGGTAGGCGAACTTGAACGCGGCGCGCGATCGCAACCCCTCCCGCTGCGCCGCGCGGTAGTACGGGTCGCGGCGGCGTTCGTCCACGAACCGGCGCGGCATGGTCGTTCCCGCGAACGCGGTCGGCTACTTCACGGCGCGCGGGCGATGCGGCCGCCCGGGGGCTGATGGGGC
>JAKAVH010000214.1 GCA_021827545.1 Thermoplasmata archaeon | reverse complement strand
CGGCATCCGGGTGAACTCGGTCAACCCGGGTTTCATCCGCAGCCCGATGACCGAACCGTCGCTCCGCGACCCGAAGGCGATGCGGTTCTTCCGTTCGGCGACCCTCCTCCCGCGCCTCGGGGAGCCAGAGGACGTCGCGGACGCCGTCCTCTACCTCGCCTCACCGGCCTCGGGGTTCGTGACCGGGGTCAGCCTCGCGCTGGACGGGGGTCGGGCGCTCGGCCGCTGAAGCATCGTAGACGGAAGGGGGAAGGGACCAACACCCAATGTCGCCGCGCACCGAGGGCCGATCGGTCGAGCGAGTCGTCGAGTGGGGCCTCGGGCTGCGTTGGGCCGACGTCCCCGCGGAGGTGCGCGAAGTGGCCCGTGCGATCGCGGCCGACTGCGTCGGATGCGCGATCGGGGGGCTCGACTCCCGAAAGTCCCGCGCGGCCTCGGCCTGGGCTCGGGGCTTTCCCCAGCGGGACGGCGTCTCGGTCCCGGGGAGCCGCGGCCGGACCGCCGCGGGGCCGGCGGCGTTCGCCTGGGGCGAGCTCGTGAACGCGCTCGAGTTCGACCCCGACCTCACTCCGTGCCACGTCGCGCCGTTCGTGCTGCCGGCTCCGTGGGTGACCGCCGAGGGGAACGAGCGGTCGGGACGTGACCTCCTCCTCGCGCTCGTGGTGGCGCACGAGGTCGCGGCGCAGATCGCGGGCCGCATGCCGGGGTTGCGCGCTGTCGGAGGGAGCGCCCGCAAGCCGATCTACGGATTCCGGGAGCGCTGGAGCGCGTACACCGCCGGGATTGTCGGGGCCGTCGTGGGCGCGGCCCGGCTCGCCCGGACCGACCCGTCGACCGTGCTCTCGGCCATCGGCATCGCCGCGGGGATCGCCCCGGTCCCGATCGCGTCCCGGTTCTTCTTCACGGCCCGGCCGTCGGACGTGAAGTATGGCTCCCCGGGCTGGGTCAGCCTGGGGGCGACGACCTCGCTCCAGCTGGCGCGCGCCGGATACCGCGGGGACGCGGCCGCGCTGGTCGGCCCGAACGGACTCCTGACGATCCTCGGGAACGGCCCGGCCGACCTCGAGGGGGCCGCCGCCGACCTGGGCCATCACTGGAGGATCCTTGACACGGTCTTCAAGCGGTTCCCGACCGGGGGCGTGGGGCACGTCGGACTCGACCTGTTCGAGCGATTCCTCGTAGAAACCGGTACGACGCCCGAGGCGATCGAGTCGATCGAAGTGACCTCGGACCCGATCGTGGAGGTTCCCGTCCTCGCGAACCGAAAGGTCCGCGACGCGGTCGACGCCCAGTTCGCCCTCGGGTGGGGGTATGCCGCCCTCCCGTACTACGCCCCCGGTCCCGCCTGGCAGTCTCCCGCGGCGCTCCGGGACCCTCGGGTCGCCCGGCTCCTCTCCAAGGTGCGGGTCCGGGGGGACCCGGCGGTCGTCCGGGACCTCTACCGTCAGCTCGTCACGGAACGTCTTCCCTATGTGCGTCGCCGGCCCACGCGGGTCCGAGTGCGGGCGAACGGACGGCTCTGGGAGGCCACCGACGCGATCGCGCAGGGATATCCGGAGCGGCCGATCTCGCACGACGACCTGCGGGTGAAGTTCCTTCGGAACACGGCAGGGCATCTGCCGGCCGGTCGATCCGCCCGGCTCTTCTCGAAGCTCGTCTCCCTCGACCGCGCGCGCTCGCTCGCGGAGATCGCCGCGTCGGTACGCGCGGCGCGAGGGACCGCGGGGGGCGGGGCCGCATGACCGTCGACCTGATCGTTCGCGGGGGGCGTGTCGTGACGGACGGACACCGCATCGAAGCCGACGTCGTCATCGACGGAGGACGAGTGACGGGCCTGATCCGCGACACGTCCCACATGGCCGCCGATCGTGTCGTCGACGCGCGGGGGAAGTTCGTGCTCCCCGGCCTCATCGACCCGCACACCCATTGGGGCGTCTTCAACCTCCCGGACCTCGACGCGTTCGCGACCCAGTGCTCGAGCGAGTCGGCGTCGTCGCTCGCCGGCGGGGTAACGACCGTGATGCACTGCGCAATGGACAAGGGCTCCTACGTGGCCCACCTGGCCCAGAAGCAGGAGCGGGTCGAGGCGCGGGCCGGGGTCGACGTCGTGTTCTACCCGGCGCTCACGAACCTCGCGCAGGTGGCGGAGGTACCGGCGCTCGTCGATCGGGGGGTCACGTCGTTCAAGATGTTCCTGAACGGGGACGCCTTCTACGGGATCGGGGAGAGCGATTTCTACGCCGGGCTGCGCGAAGTGCTGCGTTCCGGCGGGATGCCGATGGTCCACTGCGAGTGGACCCCGCCCGCGCTCGACCTCCTCGCGCGCGAGCTCGCGGCCGCGGGGCGAACCGACCTCAAGGCGTGGGCCGACGCTCGGCCGAACGTCCTCGAGCTCACAGCGATGGAGCGGGTCTTTCGACTGGCGGAATCGCTCGGCGGACCGGTCTACATCGTCCACGTCTCCACGGGGGAGGGGCCGGAGCTCGGGGCGGCGGCCCGCGAGCGCGGGGTCGAGGCGTACCTCGAGACCTGCCCCCACTACCTCGCGCTCGACTACACGATGC
>JAKAVH010000120.1 GCA_021827545.1 Thermoplasmata archaeon | reverse complement strand
GTCCGCGCGACCTACGGCCACACGGTCGAGGTCGAGCCCGACCTTCCCACCGAGAACATCCCGGACCTCCTGTACTATCCCGTGACCTCCGAGGAGGCCGGCATCGTCCTCGAGGTCGGCCTGCGTCCCTCGGACCGCAAGAAGGTCCATCTGTCGAAAACGGCGGAGGACGCGAGGTCCGCCGGGTCCGTCCGCACACCGGATCCGATCATCCTCGAGGTCGACGCGAAGCGCGCGCGCGGGGATGGGCTCGTGATCCGCAAGGCCGGCAAGACCGTGTACGTCGTCGACCAGGTCCCGGCCGAGTACCTGCAACGGATCGAATCGCCGCCCGGACCCGCTCCGTCGGACGGGTCGCCCACTCAGTAGAATCCGCCACCGGCGACGTTCGACTCGTACTGGGTCGTCTCGTAGAAGGCGATCGAAAGGTGCGACGACCGCGGGTACGGGTTCACGAAGACGAAGTAGTAGTTCGCGGTCACCGGCGCGGAGAAGACGATGCGGCCGCTGTCGGTCGGGGCCACCGACCAGGAGGCGTTCGTCACCGAGTGGTTGGCGAACGCGATCCACTGCGTCGTGTTGTAGACGTTGAGCGCGATGTTCGTGCCGGCGGGCTGGACGGACGAGAAGTTGCCGATCACGAAGTCCCCGCCGGTGATCTCGCCCCAGAACATGCTAAAGTTGCCGGGTGCCAGCACGTACGTGGTCGCGGTCGTGAGGGGGTCACCCGTGAGGACCGGCGGACCCTGGATGACGGCCGACACGACCGCGTAGGTGATCCCGACCACCACCCCGACGACGATGAGGCTCCGGAACAGCCCCGTGAATCGCAGCCAACGCCGCACGCGCTTCGGGGCGGACGGAATCTCCGCCGCGGAAAGCGGCGCGGGAGCGCCGCAGATCTCGCACTTCTCCGCCCCCGAGCGTACGGCCACGCCGCAGAAGCGGCAGGCGCCCCAGCTCCCTTGGACGGGCGTACCCCTCGCGTTCACCGTAGGGCGTTGACCCCCGCCGGCTCCTTTTGGGGTTTCGTACGAACCCGGAGGGTCGTTCCCGGTCTCGCGGCTACCGCTTCGAGGTCGCGAGGTTGACCAGGACGTTCTTGCGGCGCATGTAGGCCGCGATCGCCCGGCGGCCCTGTTCGAAGCCGAGGCCGCTCCCTTTCATCCCCCCGAACGGCGACTGGGGGTAGGTGAGCGGCGCCTCGTTGACGACGATCATGCCGCAGTCGATCCGCCGCGCGACCGTGTGCGCGGTCCCGAGGTCGCGGGTCCAGAGCGTGCCCAACAGGCCGTACGGCGTGTCGTTCGCGAGCCGGATCGCCTCCTCGGGATCCGAGAACGAGAGGACCGAGAGGACCGGACCGAAGATCTCTTCCCGGAGGGCTCGCGAGCTTGCGGGGAGTTCGGTGAGCACCGTCGGCCGGACGAAGTTCCCGCGGGAAAGCTCCCCCTCGGTGACCCGCGACCCCCCGGTGAGGAGCTTCGCGCCGTCACCGCGGGCCTCCTCGACGAACCCGAGCACCCGCTCGACCTGCTCCCGGGAGACGAGGGGCCCCATCTCGACCCCTTCCGCGAGACCCGGCCCGAGGCGCAGCTTCTCCGCGATCGCGCGGACCCGCTCGAGGACGGTCTCCCGCACGCTCTCGTGGACGATCAGCCGGGAGCTCGCCCAGCACATCTGGCCCGCGTTCTGGAAGATCCCGTAGCCGATGCCTTTCGTAGCTCGGTCGAGGTCGGCGTCCGCGAAGACCACCACCGGGCCCTTTCCTCCGAGTTCGAGCGTCACGGGGACGAGCCGATGGGCGGCGATCTCGGCGATGCGCGCGCCGACCTCGCCGCTCCCGGTGAACGTGATCGAGCGGCAGCGTGCGTCCTGCGCGAGGGCCTCGCCGACCTCGCGCCCCGGCCCCGGTACGACGTTGAGGATCCCGTCCGGCACCCCCGCGGCTTTCGCGAGCCGGGCGAAGCGGAGCGCGGTGAGGGGGGTCAGGCTCGCGGGCTTAAGAACGACCGAGTTCCCGGCGGCGAGCGCCGGCGCGACCGAGCGGATCGCGAGGAGGAGCGGGTAGTTCCACGGGGCGATGTGGACCGTCACTCCGAGCGGCTCGGGGATGGTGTAGTCGAAGCGCGCGCCGGGGACCGGGATCGTCTCTCCCTCGACCTTGTCGGCGAGACCGGCGAAGTACTCGAGCGTGCGGACGACGTACCCGATGTCGCCCCGGGACTCGCGGAGCGGCTTTCCCATGTTCTCGGTCTCGAGCCGGGCGAACGACTCGAGATCGGCCTCGAGCGCCGAGGCGAGGCGGCCGAGCGCCTTTCCTCGTCGAGCCCCGTCGTCCCGCGCCCAGGGAGACTCCCGGAACGCCCGCTACGAGCTCTCCATCGCCGCCCCCGCATCCTCCACTCCGGCGACCGCCACGCGGCCGAGGGGATGGTTCGTCGCGGGATCGTAGAGGACCTGCCGGTCCCCTCGGTGGCCGGGGACCTCCTGGCCCCCGATGAACAGGTCGAACGTCGGCTCGGACGAAGTCGCCATAACGGACGGCCCACCGCGCCGGGGTCTTTCAGCGATTCGGTCGGGGTTCGGCGCCCGCGAACCGGCATCGGTCGGGAAGGCAGCTCGGCCCCCGGGGGCTCGTCATGGGGCCCGGAGTTGATCGGACGACGCCATCGTCTCACCGGCCCCGACGCCCGGGTCGATCGCGTAGGCCCGCCCTTTCCAGATGATCGGGCGACCCTTCCGACCCCGCGCGAGCGAGGTCGCCACGAGGACCACGTAGAACCCGACGGCGAGCGGATAGAGGAGGCCGTACACAGCGGGGGCGCCGACCGCCCGCGCGAAGACGACGTGCTTGCCGAACAGCGCGAAGTAGAGGAACGCCCCGACCCCCACGAGGAGCGGACTCCCGACGAGCCCACCGAGCGGAAGCAGCCCGAGCGGGAGCCAGAAGAGGCCCACCAGTCCGGCGAGGAACCCGACGAGGCGGAGCGAGGAGTACGCCGTACCGTGAACGTTCTTGAGCAGGCCCTCGAACATCTCCTGCCGGTCACGGTACATCCGGGTCACCGCGAGCTCCGGGGTCCAGGCGATGCGCAGCCGCCGGCCGGCGGCGCGGAATCGGCGGGCGATCGCGACGTCCTCGAGCACGAAGGAACGGACCGCGGCGTCAACACCGAGGGCGGTGTAGCTCTCGCGGCGGACGAGCCAGAACTGGCCGTTCGCCATGGCGGTGCGGGAACGGTCCCGGTTGACGTGGGGCGCGCGGAAGTACGTCAGCACGACCTGAACGTAGAACGGCAGCACGACCCGCTCCCAGAACCCCTTCATCTCGATCGCCGGCGCGATCGTCGCGAGGTCGGCCCCCTCCCGATCCGCCCAGGCGACGGCCGTGCGCACGGCCGTCGGGTGCAGCCGCACGTCGGCGTCGAGGAAGAGGAGCCGCTCGCCCCGCGCCGCCTGGACACCGATCCAGCACGCCCAGTTCTTGCCGACCCAGCCCGCCGGCAACGGGGGGGGCACGATGGACCGGACCCGCGGCACCCGCGCGTCGATCACGGCTCGGGTGCCGTCGGTCGAGCCGTCCTCGACGACCAGGATCTCGAGGTTCGGGTAGTCCTGCTCCAGCAGGCTGTCGAGCGTAGCGGGGAGCTCATCGGCCTCGTTGCGCGCCGCGATCACGACGCTGACGAGCGGCGCCGGCGCGGGGGCGTCCGCGGCCGGGTCGAGCCGGGGCATCTCGGCGGCGAGCAGGAGCGCGACTCCCTGGTAGAGGAGGACCGTGACCGCCCCGGCGATGAGGAGCGCGACCTCGAAGAGGGGGAGCATCTCCCGGCGTAGACCCGCCCTAATAAAGGCGTGGCCGCTCCGTGCCGGTCGGGGTCCGCCGGATGGGGACGGTCGAACACCCGCGGGTGCGCCCCGGCACCCTCGAGGACCGGCTCTACCAGCGCCACGTCGTCGAGGCCGCCGTCGATCACGACACGCTCTCCGTGCTCCCCACCGGGCTCGGGAAGACCGCGATCGCGCTGCGGGTCATCGCCGAGTTCCTCCTGCGTCGGCCGACGGACTCGGTGCTGTTCCTCGCGCCGACGCGGCCCCTGGTCGTCCAGCACGCCCGCGAAGTCGAACGGACCCTCTTCGCTCCGCCCCCGCTCGTCCTCACCGGGGCGATCGCCCCGGAGCGCCGGGCGGATCTGCTGCGCCCCCCGCAGGTCGTCGTGGCGACCCCTCAGGTGATCGCGAACGATCTTGCGAGCGGGGAGTTCCCGTTGGCCACCGTCTCGCTGATCGTCTTCGACGAGGCCCACCGGGCCGTCGGCGACTACCCGTACGTCGCCATCGCGGCGGCGAACCGCGCCGGACCCCGGGCCCGGGTGCTCGCGATGACCGCCTCCCCGGGCAGCCGCCTCGAACGCATCCGCGAAGTCTGGGCGAACCTGGGGATCGAACGCTTCGAGTACCGCACCGAGGAGAGCCCCGACGTCCTGCCGTACGTCCACGGGATCGGCGTCGAGACGCTCCCCGTCCCGGTGCCGGTGGAGGTCCGTCACCTGGCGGTCCTCCTGAGGGCCGCGGTCGCCCGGCAAGCAGAGGTGCTGCGGGGGCTCAACCTCCTCCCGGGGGGAGAGGCGAACCGACGCACGCTCCTCGAGCTCCGCGCCCGCCTGCAGCGGCAGCTCTCCGTCGAGGGCCGGTCGGGACCGGCGAATGGGTTGGTCTGGAAAGCGGTGACCGCGCAGGCCGCGGCGATGAAGGGTCTTCACGCGCTCGAGCTGATCGAGAGCCAGGGGGTCGACGCGCTGCGGGAGTACCTCGCCCGCCAGATTCCCGGGGAGGGTGGTCGGTGGACCCCTTCCCTCCGGGCGTTCCTCGGGGACCCGGACGTCGAGGAGGTCCGGCGCCGGCTCGACCGCCTCACGGTCGAGCACCCGAAGGTCGCGATCACGCTCGACACGGTCCGCCGCGAGCTCGCCGAGCACCCGGGGGCCCGGGTGATCGTCTTCGCCCAGTACCGCGACACCGTCGACCGGCTCGTGGAGGAGTTCGCGAAGTACTCGGACGGTCTCGTCCGGCCGGCGCGGTTCGTCGGCCAGGCCACGCACGGTACGGACGTTGGCCTGAGCCAGCGGTCGCAGGTCGAGGTCCTCGACCGGTTCCGTCGGGGGGAAGTGAACTGCCTCGTCGCCACGTCCGTCGCGGAAGAAGGGCTCGACATCCCTGCCACCGACCTCGTCGTCTTCTACGAGCCGATCCCGGATGTGATCCGGACCATCCAGCGCCGCGGCCGGACCGGTCGGGCCCGGACGGGGCGGGCCGTCGTCCTCGTGGCCGACGGGACTCGGGATGTGGCGCTCCACCGCGCCGCGTTCGCCCGGGAGCGTCGGATGCACGAGATGCTCGAGAAGGTCCAGGCCGACGCCGCCCGCGGTGGGGCTCCGCCCCCGCTGGAGCCGAAGAGGGTCCAGCGGATCCTCACGGAGTTCGACTGATCTAGCGGCCGGTGCTGCCGAACCCGCCGTTGCGGGAGGCGACCGGGAGGACCTCGCCGGGCGCGAACTCGGTCGGGAGCTCCTCCACCAGTCGGACCTGGCCGATCCGGTCCCCGACGTGAATCGCGTAGCGCCCTTCGAAGAGGTACGTGAGGGGCACCCTCACCTCGCCGGAGTAATCGGCATCGATCGTCCCGGGAGCGTTCGCCATCAGCACCCCGCGGGAGCCGAGGCCGCTGCGCGGACGGACCTCGAGGAACGTGCCGGGCGGGCAGCGGAGGCGAAGTCCCGTACGCACGAGCGTCACCCGGCCCCGCTCGAGCTCGACGTCTTCTGCCGCCGCGAGGTCGAAGCAGGCGGAGCCCTCGGTCGCCCGCGCCGGCAGCGCCACCGCGGGCGCGTCGGGGACCCGCTCGACGACGACCGTACGCGTGGGGTCGGGCACGGCCGTTCGGGAGCGGCGGTCTCTCTTTAGGGTTCCCGCGCGACCGTCGGCCCACCGGCTTCCTCGAGGAAACCCCCTTCGGTCGCGAGCCAGCGCTGGACGAGCCGGCCTTCCGCCCTTCGAAGGACCTTGCCGTAGGCCGGCGCGCTGCGACCGGAGTGACGCGCGAGGCGCGTCAGGGTCACCCGGCGCGGGACCGCGTAGTAGCCGAGCACCCAGGCGCGGGCGACGAGCTTGGCCTGGAGCGGCGTGAGCGCTTCTCGGGCCTCCTCGGGAAGCTGCGGCCGTCCCGAAGCGCGCAGGACCCGGTACGGGAACTCCTCCCGGTCGAGCCGCTTCAACACCCGGCGGAGGGCCCGCTCCTCGCCGTGGAACGACGCAACGACCTTCTCGGGCGTCAGGCGGAACGGTGCGGTCGGGGAGATCTCCCCTCCCGCGAGCGAGAGCAGGCGGCGCAGGCGCTCGGGGTTCCGCTGGCGGACGAGGAGGATGTAGTCGCGCGTTCGGGGACGCCGCTCCACCAGTTCGAAGCTCTCGAGCCCGTACATCGCCCGGATGCGCCGGGACTCCCGCTCGAGCTCGGCCGCGGTCTTGAGGGCCCCGCGGCGTCGAACGCGCAGGAGCTGGAGCCGCCAGCCCTGCTCGAGCCGCAGGGTCTCGAGCAGCTCGATCTCCTCGTACTTCTCGAACAGCCCCTCCGGGATCACGCCGAGGAGCGCGAGGTCGTCGGTCCGGAGCTCGAGCGTAACGGACTGCATCCTCCCGATCGGAGCCGGGGTTCCGATATGAACCTTCGGCCCCGGGCGCGGCGCCTATTAATAACCGGCGGGACTCGCTCGTTCTCGTGACGTTCCGCTCGCTCGGAGAGTTCCTCGAGGGGCTCGAGGCGAAGGGCGACCTTCTGCGCGTCCGACGCCCGATCTCCCGAGACCTCGAGATCACCGAGGTGACGCAACGGGTGCTGCGGGCGGACGGTCCGGCGCTCCTCTTCGAGAACGTCTCGGACGGGCCGATCCCGGTCGTCACGAACCTCCTGGGATCCCCCCGACGGATCGCGTTCGCCCTCGGCGCCGAGTCGGCCGATGCGGTCGCGGAGCGGGTCGGGCGTCTCGTCCGGCTCCGCCCTCCCGCCGGCATCCTCGGGGCGGTGCGCGACCTCTCGGGGACGATCGACACGCTCTCGACGCTCCGCTCCCTCGCCCCAAAGCGGGTCCGCTCGGGTCCGGTCCAGGAGGTCGAGGAGCCGACCGTCGACCTCGACCGGCTCCCGATCCTGAAGTGCTGGCCGGGGGACGCGGGTCGCACCGTGACGTTCCCGGTCGTCATCACGAAGGACCCCGATACCGGCGAGTCGCACACCGGGATCTACCGGCTCCAACAGTACGGGAAGGACACGCTCGGCTTCCACGCGCAGCTCCACCGCGTCGGAGCGAACAACCTCCGCAAGTGGGCCGCCCGCGGCGAGAAGATGCCGGTCGCTGCCGTGCTCGGCGCGGACCCCGCGACGATGTTCAGCGGGCTCGCGCCGGTCCCCGAAGGGATCTCGAACTTCGTCTTCGCGGGGTTCCTGCGCTCCGATCCCGTGGAACTCACCGCCGCGCGGTCGATCGATCTCGAGGTCCCCGCCCAGGCCGAGATCGTGCTCGAGGGGTACGTCGACCCGACCGAGCGGCGCGTCGAGGGCCCGTTCGGAGACCACACCGGCTACTACTCCGCCCCCGAGCCGTTCCCGGTCTTCCACGTGACCCGGGTCACGCACCGGGAGCGGCCGACCTACCTCACGACCGTCACCGTAGTGGCCCCCCCGGACGACGCCGTGCTCGGGAAGGCTGTCGAGCGGATCTTCCTGCCCGTGATCCGGCTCGTGCTGCCCGAGATCGTCGACATGAACCTCCCGCTCGAGGGGTTGTTCATTAACGTCGCGATCGTCTCCCTCCGCAAGGCCTACCCCGATCACCCCCGGAAGGTGATGCACGCGCTCTGGGGCCTCGGCCAGATGATGTTCGTCCGATACGTCGTGGTCGTCGACGACGACGTCAACGTCCACGACCTCTCCGAGGTCCTCTACCGGATTGGGCTTCAGGCGGACCCCGGCCGGGACTTCGAGCTCGCGCAGGGACCGGTCGACCAGCTGTCGATCTCGAACCCGGTGCCGAACCTTGGCGCGAAGGTCGGGATCGATGCGACCCGCAAGCGGCCCGAGGACGGCTTCCCTCGCCCGTGGCCCGAGGAGATCCGGCCGGACCCCGAAGCCGCGCGCGCGGCCGAGCGCCTCCTGAAGGAGGACCCGATCCTCGCCCGCTTCTTCGCGCGACCCCGATCGTGAGCGGGCCGGGCGCGACGCGCCCGCCGGGCCGGGCCCGAGGACTCGGCCGGTTCCTCGAGATCCAGATGCTCGGGCTGAACCTGCCGTTCGCCCTGGCCTTCCTGCTGCTCGCGACGGACGGTCGCCCGGCGCTCCTTACCGTCGCCCTCATCGTGATCGCGTTCGTCGCGGCGCGGAACGCGGGCCATAGCTTCAACCGCTGGGCGGACCGCCACCTCGACGCACGGAACCCCCGGACCCGGGCTCGGGCGATCCCCGCGGGGAAGACCTCGCCCGGGTTCGCGCTCGGCCTCGCCGCGGCGAACGCGGCCGTGCTGGTGGCGGCGGCCTACTTCCTCAATCCGCTCGCGTTCCTGCTCGCCCCGGTCGCCCTCGCGATCGTGCTCGGCTACAGCTACACGAAGCGGGTCACTTCCTTCACGACCGCGTTCCTGGGGCTCGCGGAGGCGATCTCCCCGGCCGCGGTCTACATCGCGGTCGGAGGCACCCTCCCCGCCGTCGTGCTGCTCGCGGTCGGTGGGCTACTCGCCTGGGGAACGGCGTTCGAGACGATCCACAGCCTCGGGGACCTCGAGAGCGACCGCGAGCTCGGGCTCTTCTCCGTCCCGCTTCGCTGGGGAGTCGGGCGGTCGGTCGCCCTGGTGCCGATCCTGCACGCTGCGGCGCTCGCGCTGCTGGCCGCGTTCGGCGTCGAGCTCGGGCTCGGGCTGGCCTACTACGTCGCCCTCGGAGCCATGGCGCTCCTGGCGGCCGTCACGGATCTCCAGTTGGCCCGGGCGCCGACCGCGACCCGGGTGCCGTTCTACCGCCACGTCGCGCTCGGTCTTCTCTACCTGGCCGGGGTCCTCGGCGCGGTCTACCTGCCGATCGGTCGCTGAGGCTTGGCGGGGCGCCCTACTTCCGGGCGAGGGCATAGGTACAAAGGCCCCCGCCTCCTGCCCGCCCTCCGCCATGCCGCAGGTGATGATCGGACTCTCCGCCCGGGACTACCGCACGACGAACGAGGTCTGGCGACTCGCGAAGCGCCACTTGAACCCCACCGTCCGCCGACGGATCGGCTGGCGGGGCCGGTCGAGTTTCCTGCGGGAGCTCATCCTGTATGGCTTCGAGAAGGCGAGCGGGGACCCCGCGGCGTTCCTACGCGACGTCCGGGAGACCCACGACCCGCTCTTCGGACGGCGCGGGCGTACCGAGGCCGGCGCCGATCGTCGGGAGGCGATGATCGCCTCCTGGCAGGGGGTCTTCCCCGCGGCGGCTCCCTCTTCGGGCCCGCGCCGCAAGGTCGCGAAAGCGACATCGACCGACTGAGCCCGGGGGCGGCTCGAGGAACGAGATGGTGCGTACGGTCGAGCGGCTCGATGGCCTCGCCCTCCTCGGCCGCGCGTCGGTCGGACCGCTCTCTCTCGAGGTGCCCGCGCTCGTCACAGCCGGACCGGAGGGCGGAGTCGAGGAGCTCCGGGTCGAGGAGCGGCCCGGAGCGATCGGCGAGCGGCGACTCGGCCTCGGTCGGAGCGATATCCGCATCGAGCTCACCTTCCCGGTGCTGGCCCCCGAGGTCGCGGGCACCGAACGCGGCGTTCACCCGATCGGCCCGTCGGCCTACCTGCTTCATGTTCCGTTCGACCGAGACGCGGCCCGCGCGCTGCGCGCCGCCCGGCCCGAACTGGTCGTGCTCGGCAATGCACGGGTCCTCTGGAACGAGGGCCGCCCGTTCGTCGCCGCGATGCGGGACGTGCGGTCCGCCGTCGGCGCGGCCCCACTGCTCTGGGCACCACGGGTGGCGCTCCCGCACCGGGTCGCGTTCCTCGCGTACCTCGGCGTCGATCTCGTCGACACCACCGAGGGCGCGCTCCGGACCCTCGACGGAGAGTTCCTCGACCTCACGCTCGGATCGGCTACCCCCGAGAGCGTACGACGCGAACGGGCGTGCGACTGTGCGGCCTGCTCGGTCGACCCTCCGGGACCCCTCGCCGTCCACACGGACGCGCTCTACCGGCGGGCGATCGCCGAGACCCGGGCGGCGATCCGTCGGGGTCAGCTGCGGGAGCTCGTCGAGGCGCGCCTCGGTGCCGAGCCGGCGCTCGCCGAGATGCTGCGATACGCCGACGCCGATCTCGCAGGCCCGATCGAGGAACGCGCTTCCCTTCTGGGCGCCGGCAGCCGCGCGTACGTCTACGCGGAAGCGCACCGACGCCCCGAGATGGCCCGCTTCCGCGCCCGGCTGCTCGAGCGCTACCGTCCGCCCCCGTCGAAGTCGGTGATGCTCGTCGTGCCCTGCTCGAAGACCAAGCCGTACCGACGCTCGCGCTCCCACCGACGGTTCTTCTCGGCCCTTGAGGGCCTCCCCGGCCTCGAGAGGGTGCACCTGGTTTCGGTGAGCTCGCCGATCGGTGCGGTGCCTCAGGAGCTCGAAGACGTGCCCCCGGCCCGTCAGTATGACATCCCGGTGACCGGGGCGTGGACCGAACCTGAGCGGGCGGTCGTCCGCGCCGGGATCGGGCACCTCCGACGTGCCGGCGCGTACCGTTCGACGGTGGTCCACCTCGATCCGGACGAGTACCGATTCCTCGCGGAGGAGCTCCCCGAAGGGCCCGACGTCCGCTGGACGATCGCCGACGGCCGGACCACGTCCGCCGAGGCCCTTGCGAGCCTCCGTCGCGCGGTCGAGGACTCGCTCGCCGAGACCCGGCCCGTCGCCGGGGGACCGCTCGCCGTCGTCCGGGAGGAACTGCGAGAGCTCGCGAGCGTGCAGTTTGGACGCGCAACGGCGGACCGTCTCTTCTCCTCGCCGATCCGCCTCGCGGGGAGGCCGTGGTTCCAGCGGCTCACCGACGGACACGTCGATCTCGCGACCGTACGGGAGGAGCGAGGCCTCTTCCACCTCACGGTGGCCGGGGCCCGGAAGATCGGTGCGCCGTACCCGCTCGCGATCGAGGTCGACCCCAAGCTGCCCCTGACCGGCGACCTGTTCGTGCCCGGGGTCCGCGCCGCCGACCCCGAGATCCGAGTCGGGGACTCGGTGGTCCTGCTGCGAGACGGCGCGCTCGCGGCGGTGGGCGAGGCCCTCCTCCCGGGTCCCCTCCTGGGCGAGCTCGAGCGCGGGCTTGCGGTCCGGGTGCGTCACCGGGAGCACGCCCGCACCGACAGCCCCATCTCCGAGGAGGCGTCTCCCACGGACGGCGGGCCGGTGGTCCAGCGGTGACGACGTCGCGCTTACAACGCGAAGATCGGCGGTTCGAATCCGCCCCGGCCCACGTTCCCCCGGCGCTATACTAGGGAGGCCCAAAAGTGGGACCAGCCCCCCTTGGAACGCCCTCGCCCCCGCAGATCACGCCGCCCCGCTCGCCCCTTTCGGGCGACCGTCCGCATGTCTCGTCAGCCCGCGACCAATGCGCGCTCCAGCCTACCGAGCGCGTCTTTTCGAAGAGTCCCGTGCTGACGGAGGGCCGCCTTCCACTTCGTGACCGCGTGCCAGGGCAGCCCCAGCCCCCGCGCCTCCGCCCTCCCCATCCCGTGCAGGCGGCGCTTTCAGTCGATGAAGATGGACGGGTCGGCTGAAGCGGCCTTGCCGAGCTTCAGGCGGGCAGCGAGCTTCATCCCTCCCTTGCCCAAGCCAACCAGCGAATCCTTTCGGACCAGGACGGAGCGGCGAACGATTCGGCCGTCGGCTCCGACCTCGTACTTCCGATCTCGATGCTCGGCGTAGCCCTTGATGATGTGAGCCCACGTCTTCGCCCTGTCCTCTTCGGCGAGGGACAGCCAAGCAGGTTCCTTCGGGGAGATGAACGGCCGTAGCTCGAACGTCTCTGCTCCCTCGGGGAGCGCGGCGGGGTCGAGGTATCGTATCGTCAGGAAGCCGAACGGCCGAATCCCATCGATCTTCGAGACGCGCGGTAGGAGGGCGGGGGTCGTGAGCGCGAACTGAGCCGTCGCGGGTAGGTATCCGAACTCCGAGAAGTCGTCGTCACCGTCGAGAGCGGCGGCAATCAGCCGCTCCCAGACGCGCTTCGTGAACTTCTCTCGGTCCTCGGGAACCTGGTACATCCCGAGTCCGTGGTCCGACGCCCCTTTCTTGAAGACGACAGGGCGCCCGAAGCGATCCTGGACGAACAGGCAGTAGCGCTTGGAGGAGAGTCCGAAGAACCGAGGCGCTCTGTCGGTAGACCCTTTCGGGTAGTCTCTTTTCGGAGCCTTCTCTTCGGTCTCGCCCTTGAGGAAGGGGCACGTCACTGCGTAGGGGTTGAGGGCGTCGAAGACTCGCGCGATCTCGGGCGCAGCCGTCGACGGCGTAACGAACGCCGAGTCCGTCTCGCAATAGACCACCTCTGCGCCCTTTCGCTTGGCGACGGTGTCGAGCACCGCGAGGAGAAGGTGCGCCCCGCTCGTAATCGTGGCCCCGAGAAGCGGCGAGAATAGCTCGCCCACCTCCTCGACCTTCGCGCCATCCTCCTCGAAGGTCTCCTCAGTGTCGAGCCCGCAGACCTCCATCTCGCCCTTCTTCCGCTTGACGTTGACCTCAACGAAGACCCCGTAGCTCGCGGCATTGACGAGTATCTTCAGTCCGAGGGCTCGCGCCGCCCATCCCTCACGCCTCTCCGCCTTCTCTCGGATGCGCGCCTCGCTGAGCCGTTGGATGAGGATGTCGTCGGGGGCGATCTCCGTTCCGAGTATCGAGATCGGTTTGAGGTGTAAGTGGGACAGCGAATCTCCCCGAAAGTGGGATGTCGAATCTCCCCACCCCTCCCGGGCCCTTGGAAGAGAGGGTGCGGGGGAGGAACCAGGTGCTTCGACTGGAACAGCCGGCAGAGATTCGTCGGATGTCGACCGAGAGAATGTCGATCAGTGCCATCGCCCGCGAGCTCGACCTCGATCGAAAGACCGTTCGGAGCCTCCTGCATCTCGGCCCTCCCGGAGAACGGCATCCTCGG
>JAKAVH010000178.1 GCA_021827545.1 Thermoplasmata archaeon | reverse complement strand
ATGCACCGGTCGCAGTACTCTGCCTCGTCGATCGCCCCGTAGGGACACGCGATCTGGCACTCGCCGCACCAGGTGCACAGGGTCGGGTCGACGCGGGCGACGAGCGGGTCGAGGTCGACGTAGCCCTTGAGGAGGAGCGCCCCCGCCTTCGCGACCGAAGCCAGGGCCGTCGCCACGCTCTCGGCGACGTTCTTCGGGCCCTGGGCGGTCCCGACGATGTAGACCCCGTCGACGACGGTCTCGACGGGTCGCAACTTCACGTGGACCTCATGGAAGAACCCGTCCTGGCCGATCGGAAGCTTGAGCGCGCGCACGAGGGCGTCGTTCTCCCGGGGAACCATCCCCGTCACCAGGACCACGAGGTCGGGTCGCATCTCGACCTCCTCGCTGCGCATCAGTCGGTCCTTCACCCGCACGACGAGGCCTCCCTCCTCCCGCGTCACCGTGGGGCGCGCCTCCTCGCCGTATCGGAGGTAGACCGAGCCCCCGCGCAGCGCCCGCTCGTAGAGCGTTTCGTACTTGCCGTAGGTGCGCACGTCCCGGAACAGATGGAACTGATGGACCGTGGGGTCGAGGCCGCTGACGACCGTCGCGAGGTGGGAGGTCGCACTGCAGCAGTAGCGCGAGCAGTAGGTGTGGCCGCCGGGGGTGTCCGCTCCGTCGCGGGAGCCCACGCAGTAGATGTACGCGATCGACCGCACGGGCCGACCGTGGTACTCGAGTCGGCCCGGATGTTCCGCGACCAGCTCCTTCAGCTCGGGCAACGTGATCACGCCTTCGAGGCCGAATCCGAACTCACCTTCCTTCGGCGAGTACGGGTCGAACCCGGTCGCGACGACGATCGCGCCCACCTTGAGGCCGATCGTGTCGCCTGTGCGCGTCCGCAACGTGACCGCGAATTCCCCGAGCCGCCCCGTCTTCTCGACGAGCTCGGTCGAGAGGTAGAGGTTCACGTTCTCGCGGCGCCGGACTTCGTCGATCAGGCCGTCGACGAGCTCGCGCCCGACCTTGTCGTTCGGAAAGAGGGTCCCCCAGCGAGCGACCTGCCCGCCCGCCTCCGCGGCCCTTTCGATGAGGTGAACCGAGATCCCGAGATCGCTCAGCGCGAGGGCGGCTCGCAGGCCGGCCACGCCCGCGCCCACGACCAGCGCCTGGGGGAGCGTCTCCACGCGCATACGCTCGAGCGGCACCGAAAGCGCCGTCTTGGCCACCCCCGCCCGTGCGAGCTTGAGCGCCTTCTCCGTCGCGGCCGCACGGTCGTGCGTGTGCGCCCACGAGCACTGCTCGCGGATGTTCACCTGAGTGTACTCGTACGGGTTGAGGCCGGCGCGCTGGGCCATTGCCCGGAACGTCGCGGTGTGGAGCTTCGGCGAGCAGGAGCAGACGACGACACCGTCGAGCTTCTTCTCCCGGATCTCCTGGATCACCGACTGCTGCGCCGCGTCCGAGCAGGCGAACATCTGTACCTGGGAGGCGACGACGTCCCCCTCCTTCGCGATCTCCGACCTCACTTTCTCGGTGTCGACGTAGTCCGAGATGTTGCCGCCGCACTGGCAGACCACCACGCCGAGGCGTCGACCGGTCATGCCTTCGCCTCCGCCCTTGGGACGAGTACCGGGACCTCGATCGACGCGGGCTCGATGGGGAGGGGCGGCTTCGGCTCCCGCCGCTTCAGGTACGCCGCGATCTGGGCGGACGCCGCCTCCGAGTGAAGGATCGTATCGGGAATGTCGCGAACGGCCGTGGCCGAGCCGATGACGAAGACGCCGGGGAGGCTCGTGCGGCCGGGCTCGAGCTCCTCGTTCGTCTCGCGCACGTACGAATGAGCGTCCTTCTCCGGCGCTCCCTCTGGGAACAACCGGAACGCGCCCTGGTTCGGCAGGAGCCCCGTCGCCAGTACGACGAGGTCGTGGCGCGCCTCCTTCGGCCCGCCGTCCCCTTCGATGTCCTCGTAGTGGACGATGAGGTCGTTCGAGTCGGTCTCCTCGACGCGGGAGACCTTCCCCCGCGTGAAGTAGACCCCCATGCCCTTCGTCTGCTGGAAGAACTCCTCGTACCCCTTCCCGAACGCGCGGATGTCGATGTAGTAGATCGTGACGTCCGCGAGCGGGATCGCCCCCATTAGGAGCTGCGCCTGCTTCATCGAGTACATGCAGCAGACCCGCGAGCAGAGGCGGTTGCCGACCTGCTCGTCCCGCGACCCCGCGCAGAGGAGGAACGCAACGTTCGTCGGTGCCTTCCCATCGGACGGTCGGACGACCGCGTTGAACGGACGTGTCGGGGCGAGGATGCGGTCCATCTGAGGACCGGTGATCACGTTCGCGAAGCGACCGAAGCCGAACGCGGGCTTCTGGCGGGCGTCGAACGGGGAGAAGCCGGTGGCGAGCGCCACGGAACCCACGGTCACGGCCTCGTGGCGGGCCCGCATGTCGAGGTCGATCGCGTCCGCAGGACACGCGGCGACGCATTCCCGACACTCCGAGCAGACGCCGCAGTCGAGGCAGCGGTTCGCGCTCGCGCGCGCGGCCGCCTCCCCCATCGCGAGCTCGTACGGGGCGAAGGAGGTGAGCCGCTCGGCG
>JAKAVH010000241.1 GCA_021827545.1 Thermoplasmata archaeon | reverse complement strand
GTGCTTGCAGGTCCCGAGCCCGCGCCGCGCGAAGTCGGTGCAGGTGCACAGTGCAGCTCCGGTCGCGGGGTACTCGGGCAGGAGCACCTCGTACGCGGTCCCGTGCAGCGGGTTCCTCACTTCGAGCACGGGATAGACGTCCGCCCGGCGGAGGCGCACGTCGAGCGGTTCTTCCACCGCGCGCATTCGACGCTCGTCGACGGCTCGGTTCCGCTCGCTCCGAGGGTTCCGATCGGGCCCGGCGCGCGCTTCCTTGCGCATCCCCGCACGCAGCTCGGGGTCGTACTTACGCTCGGTCGGGGCGGATCGAGGGACCCCCCGGGACGGGGGGGTCCGGTCTCGCGGTGACGCGCCGGGAGCCGGGGGCCCCCAACGGCGGAGAGGGCGGAGCGTGCCCGGCCTCCCTTCCCTCCCCGCTCAGGAGAGCGCGGTCGCGACGGAGGCCCGGACGCCCGGGCTCGGCAGGGTTATCTTCCCCCGTCCGACTCAAGGGCGATGGAAGGGTCGGCACCCCCGACAGGCGAAGCCGCTCCTCCCGACCGCGGGAGGCGCCGCCCCCGACTCTCCCGGACCGCGAAGATCGGGCTGGGCCTCCTGCTCACGCTCCTCGGATTGTTCCTGGTGGCGGTTTTGTTCCCCTCCTCGCCGGCGGCCCTCGAAGTGGCGCTGCCGGTCGGGGCAGTGGGGATCCTGGCGCTCTGGGTCGGTGGCATCCTGATGGGGATCGGGAGCCGGTCCTGAGGCCGGTCGATGGCCGGATTCCCCTGGCGCCTCGTCACGGTCGACATCGACGGCACCCTGACCCGGGTCCATGGCTGGAAGCCGATCGCGACGGCGTTCGGGAGGGAGATCGAGTTCGGAGACGAGATGGCCCGGTTCTACGCCCGGGAGATCGGTGAGGACGAGCATTTGGCCCGGCTGGTGAACCTCGCCCGGGGTCACACGATCGCCGAGGTCCTGGAGGTGGTGGCCGGGACGCCGAAGATCCGTGGGGTCTCCGAGGCGGTCGGCGAGCTCCACACGCTCGGGGCCCGGGCAGCGATCCTCTCGCACAATCCCGGCTACGTGATCGACTACTACCGACGGACGTTCGGGTTCGACGACGGTGATGGGTTCTCCGTGCCGGTCGACCCGACCGGCCTCCTCGCTCCCGTCCGCGCGGTGCGGGCCGACAAGGTCGCTGGGCTCGCCGAGCTCCTCCGGAGGACGGGCGTGCGGCCCCGGGAGGTCGCCCACGTGGGGGACGGATGGGCCGACGCGCGCGTCTTCCGTCAGGTCGGGGGCGGGATCTCCTTGAACTCACCGCTCGCGGAGGTGGACCGGGCCGCCGACCGTGCGGTCCGGACCGACGACCTTCGGGAGGTCGTCCGGGTCTTGAGGGCGCTCGAGCCCCGCGGGTGAACGCTGGGCCCCTCGCCGAAGAGGATTCTTATAGCCTCCGTTCGCTCGGCCGTACGCGGTCGATGGAGTACGTCGTCGTCCGGGCGACGCATCCGAGCTGGCTCACGATGCAGCTCCCCGGGGAGGTCGCCGACCTCCTGGCCTTCAAGCCCGAGGAGTCCGGGCCCCACCGGGAGGCGAGCCGGACGATCTCGTTCCTCGCGCGGGGCTCGGGGTTCCTGCGGGTGATCGCGGCGCATCCCGCTCGGGAGGCGCTCGCCGTCGAGACCGTCCGCAACCGGCTCATCGCGTCGGCCCGTCCGGGCGACCGGCATCTGTTCACCCTGCCGTCCCCCGTCGTGCAGCATCTCGGCCTGCAGGCCTACTCGCGCGGACCCCGCTTGCGGGGGACCGACGATACGGTACTCTGGTTCGTTCCCGCGCCCGAGTACTACGAGTACCGCGCCGTCCTGGAGGCTGGGAAGAGCTGGAGCCGTCCGACCGGGGCTCCGTTCGCGCACGTCTACCTCGCAAAGTCGCTCCTGCCGTTCTCCCGAGAGTTCGGTCAGCTCGCCGAGCTCGAGTTTCGCATCGAACAGGAGGAGTGGAGTCCCGCCGTCGAGGCCCTCCAGCGGGTCGGCCGGGGGCGGAGGGTCGTGCTGTGAGCGCCGGTAGCGTTAGGGAGGTTCTGCTGGCGACTTTCCGAAGTTATTTATACGCAACCAAAGGATAGATTTGGTGTATGCGGGCCTCGGACCATGCCGCCGCAAAGGGTGGGTCGTCGAAGCGGTTCACGCTGCGCAATCCGGTCCCCCTGCGGACCGAGGAGGACGTGACCACCACGCGGGCGGGGCTCCCCTCGGACGCCACGCTGGCGGCCGCGGCGGGCCCGGTGGACTTTGACTCCCTCGCGAAGGCGATCCGTCGCTCCGTCGGTCACGAGGGGATGCGGCCGGAGGATGCCCGGTCGATCGCCGCGCACGTGCTCAACTTCTTTGGGTTCAACGAGCGGATCATCGACAACGTCCTCGAGCCCGACGACCGCGACACGTTCTACATGCTCGAGGACACGGGCATCCTCGAGACCGAGCGGGACGAGACGACGCTGTACGACGGTCGCGAGTGGCGGATCCATTACTGGATGTTCCGCAAGGACCGCATCTTCGACCTGGCGCGGGAGGAGACCGCGGCGATCGGAA
>JAKAVH010000045.1 GCA_021827545.1 Thermoplasmata archaeon | reverse complement strand
TCGGAGAACGAGCTCAAGCGGGCGCTCTCGCTCAATCCGAACCTCGCCTGGGCGCGAGGGTTGTATGGGAGCGTGCTCGCGGACGAGGGTCGCTCGGAGGAGGCCCTGCACGAATTCACGCTCACCGAACAGCTCGACCCCCTCTCCACCCTCTTCCTGAGCGAGAAGTTCAACCTCCTGGTCGGACTGCGGCGGCTCGACGAGGCCCGGGCCACGCTCGAGAAGCTCGGCCGGGCCGAGGATTCCGGTATCCTCTATCACAACTGCTGGGCCACCCTCGGCATCGCCCTCGGCGACCGGGACCGGGTCCGGCAGGAGCTCGACTGGCTGAACGCGAGCCTACCGGGTCGGCCGGACGGTACGACGGCCTACGCGATGTACGCCGCTTGGACCGGCGATGCCGCGCGCGCGCGGGAACTGCTCGGGCCTATCGAGGCGCTCCCGGAGGAGGACCGGCCCTACACCTCGATCGCGGTCACCTACGCCCTGATGGGGGACCTCGACGGTTGCTTCCGCTCGCTGAACCGGGCCGTCGAGGCGAAGCGCTTCAGCCCCCGCCAGTGGCGGATCGATCCGCTTTGGGCCAAGCTGAGGAGCGACCCAAGATTCGAGGTACTGCTGAAAAAGGCGAACCTGGAGCCACCGCGATCGTCGTGACGTGAACCCCCATCGCCGGGACCGGCCCGTGCGACCGGGAGGACGAGCCCCGTCCCCACCGTGGTGCCGGCCCCGTATCGTGCGATCGCGGCGTGCGACTACTTGGACTCCTCCGACGCGGGTTCCGCCCACTCGCGCATCGGTGTCCGTCGGACCCCCGCCACGCGCGCCAGCGCATTCTTCGTCCCCTCTTTGGCCAAGCGGGGGGCGTGCGCCACGTCCGTTTCCACGTCCTTGCCGATCCCCTCGAGCGCGCGACCCAGGTCTCTCAGATGCTCTCGGATCCGTGGTCCCTCCGTCTCGTCGGTCATGGTCCCTCGACCGCGTCTCGGGCGTTCCGGTCCAAAAACCTTGAGATACTCGGGAAACAGGATCCGGCGATGCCCGTGGGAAGGCGTAGGGCGTCCCCGCGCAGGAGGGGGGAGGTTTGGTGTCCTCCCGCACCGGGAATCGACGGGAGCGCGGCCGGAGCCGGGGCTCCCGCCCTTTCCGTGCGGAGGACTACGAAGCCCACCGCGGGACCCTCCCGCACCGCGCCGCGCGGCCGAGCCGCCGTCCGGGGTACGAGCGCTCGCATCGGGCGAAAGGGCCAGAACGGACCGGAGCTCGAGACCGGGTCCGAGGAGTAGACGGATGCTCGGCCCGTCCGTCGGCCTCCAAGACGGCGGTCCGCCCGAAGACGACGCTTCGCGGGTCCTCCGTTCCTTGCCGGTCAACGGACGGTGGGGACGGTCGAGGGCGTGCTCTCCTCGGCCGGCACCGGTCCCAGGTCGACCAGCCGGACGGCCGCGCGGCCGAAGAACGGGGTGACCGCGATGAACTCGTGCCGCAGCGTCTTCGTGGGAAAGAGTTCCACGAGCGCGCGGTACTCGCCGTTTTGGTGCCACCCGGGGTAGTTGAACAGCTCGTCGAAGAGGAGGATCGATCCTCCTCGCAGGCGCCCTTCCTTCAGCAGCGTGGACAAGACGAACCGGGTCGAGGAGTAGAGGTCGCAGTCGATGTGGACGAACGCGGCCGCTCGCTCGTGGTGGCGAAGGAAAGGCACCAGGGTTTCCTCGAACCGGCCTTCCACGAGGGTCACGTTCGGTTCTACGCGCGGGAGCTCGGACTGAGCGTACTCGCCCGCTCCGACGCCGGTTCGCCAGGGTTCCGGTAGCCCCTCGAAGGTGTCGAATCCGTAGAGCCTTGCCTCGGGGATCCGCCGACGGAGGCTCCGGGCGATCTGGTTGGTGGACAATCCCCCGGCCACTCCGAACTCAAGGTAGAGACCGGAGGGAGCAGCCTGACCCACCGTCCAGTCGCGTATCAGATACGGCGAAGCCAGCCGTGCGACCGTCGGGGGAAGCCGCCAGACGAACTCCGTGGCCCGGAGCCTCGAGTCGAAATCTTCTCCCTGTCCGTAGGCGTAGGGATGGAACAGGGCCAGGAGAGGGTCTCGCACCGGAGCGAGCGGGTTCAAGGTCGACCAGACTCTGTCGATCGCCCGGTTGGCACGGTCGTCCATCGGGTGCTCGGGCCCTCACGAGCGTACCCGGCGCGGCGCTAAAGGGTTCCCCCGGGACGGCCCCACCGGGTCGGAGCCGAATAGACGCCGGGAAACCACGAAACCCCGAGATACGGCCAGGATCGGGCACGGATGGCGCTCGATGGCCCGACCTCAGTCCGAGATCGCTCCCCGTCCCCCCGCAGATACCTACCTGGGCGGACTTCGCCGAATCCATGGCCTCGGGCCGGGACCTCCGCGGGCGCCCCCGGGTCGCTGCTCGCTGGCACGCGGACCCTCTTCCTCGCCCGATTTCCCAAAGAGGTCCCGATACGGACCGGATTCTCCGTCGCCCCCTACCACGGTTCACCTGGCGGCAGTTCTTGGCTGGGGGGTCCCGGGCCACGAACCCGCCGAGCCGCAGCGTCAGACCCCGGGGA
>JAKAVH010000081.1 GCA_021827545.1 Thermoplasmata archaeon | reverse complement strand
CGTGGATCCCCCCGCCCGACTCGCGCCCGGCGCGTCGGCGACGCTCCGAGGACGCCCCCGCCGCCGGTCAGCTGTCGCGCCGTGTCGGCCGCCGCTCCGCGACCGACCTCGCGAGCGAGGGGACGAGCGCGTTCACCGTCGCGTAGATCGGGGCCGCCCAGACATCGAGCGTCCACCTCCGCTCCGCCGGATGGCGCGCTAGAAAGCGGAGGTACTCCGCTGCCCGACGCGCGGCCGCTTCGCGCCCTTCGCCGCGGACGATCCCCTCGACCAGGGAGCCCGAGCGGTAGAGCCGGTCGTAGTGGTCGGCCTCGCGGTCGAGCCACGCGGAGAGTGCGGCCTGGCCTCGAGACCGGGCGAACGCGGCGAGGTCACGGTTCGAGAGCCCGGCGTGGCGCAGCCAGCCGACCCGGTGGGTGACGTTGCCGCCGTAGTAACGGAAGCGGGTGAGCCGGCGGTCGTCGAGGTACATCGACCCCGGGCCGAGAGCGCCGAGGACGTAGAGCGCAAGGTCCGGAAGCTGCGTCCGCGAAAACGCTTCGCCGAACGCCCCCTCGAGGAGCTCCCGCCGGACGACCATCGTGCTCGAGTTGAAGCCCGCGTTCACCCCGTCGGAGGCGTACCGCACGACGCTCGACTTCGCTCCGGGCCCGAGGAGCACGGGACCCGACGCGTCGAACGACGCGTCGCGCTCGTGGGGGCGCCATCGCTCGACCGGGATCGGGGAACCGCCGTCGTCGATCACGCGGACCCGGTTGCGGTAGAACCCCACACCGGGGTTCGCGCGGAGGACCTCAAGGACCGCGGCGAGCCGACCCGGCTCGAACTCGTCGTCGTCGTCCAGGAACGCGACGAGGGGGGCGCGGGTCCGACCGACGGCCCTCAGGAGCCACGGCCCGATGCGGGGGTCGTCGTCGAGCAGGGTGGGGACCGCGCCGCGCGCGAGCTCGGCGTCGATCCCGGCGTCCGTGAAGTTCTTGGTGACGAGGAGCTCGAATCGGTCGCGAGCGAGGGTCTGGGCGAGGACGGACCGGACGGCCCGGACGAGATACGGCCGGCGGCCGTAGGCCCCGACGATGACCGCGACCTCGGGAGGACCCGACACGCGCGTCCCCTCTAGCGCGGCGGAAGGAGGGCCGGGGCCGGCTCGGCCGGGGCCACCGAGCGGGGCCCGGCCGGCGCGCGCGGCGGCCGAAGGCGGCGTTCGAGCTCGTCGACCGCGAGCCCCAGAAGCGGCTCGAGGTTCACCGTATCCGCCCGGTTGTACTTCACGAGCCGCTGGAGCGCCCCCGGGTGGCCACGGCGGTACTCCTGCCAGAGGCGGACCGCGTCGAGGCCGTGGATCCCCTCGACGCCCGAGCGGTCCCCGATGCCGAGACGCTGCTCGATCCGCTTGAGCCCCCCCGAGTGGCCGAGCCGGTAGAGGACGAACCGGAGGTCGATGTGGACGGGAGGGGGCTCGAACTCGGGAAACCGCACGCGCAGGAAGGGGACGTCAAAGCGGCTCCCGTTGAACGTGACGAGGAGGGCGTAGCGGCGCAGGTACGCGGGGAGCTCCTCGAGGTCCTCGCCGGCGACGAACGAGCGCGTGCCGAGCGAACCGTGGACGGTGACGACGGTGACGATCCCCTCGTACGGCGATAGGCCGGTCGTCTCGATGTCGAGGAACGCGGTCTCCCGCCCGAACTCGGGGTAGAGGCGCCAGTGTTCCCGGTCCGGAAGGCGGCGTCCGAAGTAGGCGGCGTCGCGCCCGGTGAGGGCGCTCTCGCTCGAAGCGACCTCGCGCTCGAGGTGCCGGAGCCCCGCGCCCGATAGCCCGAGCGCCTCGGGGCGGTCGACGAGCTCGCGCCAGTCGTCGACGCCGGCCCTCCAGAGGTCGGCCTCGGTCACCGGGCCGATCCCCGAGAAGTGGAGGAACGTCGCGCGCAGCACGCGGGGGCGACGGGCCGGCGGCCTTTAGCCTTCGCGCGCTCCCCCCGGCGCTACGGCCGGGGGTCGGCCGACTCGACCGTGAGCGGGGCGATCGGGGCGACGAGCGCCTTCACGGCGGCCCAGAACTCCGCGACCTGGTCGGACGGCAGCCGACCCCGGTAGAGCGGCGCCCGGCACTCGGCCTCGAGGAGGCCGGGGTCCTCGCTGTCCCAGACGAGCCGGACGACGAACTCGTCGTGCTCCTCTTCGAAGGCGAAGACGCGACGGCGGGGGTCGGTCGGGACGGGGTTCGGCACAAGGAACTCGAGCGGTGGGTCGGGCGGAGGGGCGATCCCTGGTATCAGCGTTAGCGGTGCTGGGCGCTCCGGTAACTCGAGGCGGATCCAGGCGACGACGGGCCAGCGGCTCTTCGGGACGCCGAGGGACGGCACGAAGCGACCGAGCCGCCGGACGGGAAAACCCCGTCGGGCCTACCGGCTCGTCGCGATTCTCTCTTCGGAATTAAAAAAAAGAACCACACGCGTTCTGCTTAACTGCCAAGCGCAACCAGTTAACGTAGCTGCGGACGTTAGTGGCCGCGGGCTGAACGGATCGCCCGAAGGCTTTCCGCGTACACCCCGGCTCTATCGAGCTCGTCTTCTACGAATGTCCTCA